>JAWSUE010000014.1:10572-65686 GCA_033549065.1 Bacillota bacterium | reverse complement strand
ACACTACTATCTGTATTTCGCGCCTGGTTCTTGGAGGCGTCCTCAGGGAGTGTCCTTCCTCGAAGTTTATTTTTGTCCATGGCGGCGGATATATCCCCTATCAGCGGGGCAGGTTACAGCATGGATTTAACGTTCGTGGGGAAACAAAGATTATATTAAATGATCTACTGCCGGCACGTTATTTCGACAATATTTATTACGATACAATTACCCACTGGCCCCCGGCTTTGAAATATCTCGTTGAGAGCCATGGCTCGCGAAAGATTTTACTCGGCAGCGATTATCCCTTTGATATGGCTGACCCGGATCCGGTTTCCACTGTAAAAAATATAAACCTGAAAAGTTATGATGAAGAATTGGTTTTAGGAAAAAATGTTGATAATCTTTTTCAACTTTAAAAAATAGAAGGTGGGGAAGATTATATATCCCCACCCTTGATCTATTAATCGAGAGCATATAAAAATTAAGGCAGGATACCGAAGATCCTTGCCGGGGCGGCTTCGGCTTCCATAAGTTTTAACGGTGCAGCGAAAAACTGAAAACGCTCTGTAGTAATTGACTTCAGGTTAGTCAGGCCTTCAATAATAATTATCCCCTGCCCAAGGATTATCTGATGAACCTCAAAATCATCGGGTTTAAAATCCTTGAGCCTTGCCGAGTATTCTTCAAAGAAATCAAAGGCTACTGCATTTGGTTTTTGCTTGACAATCCAGTGTGCGGCTGCGGGAGTCAGAATCGGGGACTGGGTAAAGTACTCCTCGGTGCCGAACATTTTTGCCCCCCAATCGGTACGGATGATGATAATATCGCCTTCTTTTACTTGGCCGTCATACTTGGCGAGGCAATCGATATCGATAGTGCCGTCGGGCACACCCTGATCGGTTACATCAAGCACAACAGCCTCGCCGACAACTTTTTCGAGTGGTATTTGGGCGATTGTCGGTCCACCTTCTATAACGTGCAGCGGTGAGTCAACATGCGAGGCGGTATGAGCAGCCATGGAAATCCATGTTGCCTGCCAGTGTCCCGGCTCCCGGTAAACCCGGGTAAATTCTATCGGCTGTTTTTGAGAAGGGGGAACAATAGTTTTACTGTCAACCGGTAAGCTTAAATCAACAATTTTCATTCTGATAACCTCCGTTTTATAAAATATTATCAAGTAACAATGAAACAATTAACCCTACAACCAGCCCGTTTCCGGCAATTCCGCTGATCATCACCGGCAGGCTGCTGAAGAAATGAGCCGGTAGAAAGATTAATCCAATACCGATTACCAGGGGGATGCTAATTACAGGGAGTCTTTTCCTGCTCACAGTAACTTTTGAATAATGAGCTAGCCCGAGTCCGAACATTTTAGCGAGAACCACCATCAAAATAGCCTGTCCCACTGCCGGAGGCATAGAAGCAAAGAAAGCTCCCATTGCCGGTAATAAGCCCATCAGCATCAGTATTACCGCATGCAGAACCAGAGGATTCTTTGAAGGATTCCCGGTTACTTCAACAAAACCGATACAGTGCGATTGCGGAACAAATCCGATAGTTCCTCCCAGCCCTCCGATAATATTTGCCGTTCCGGTGATCATAACAGCCCGATCCATATCTGGTTCTTTTGCCCCTGTCAGGTCTGCCATTCCTTTTACCGTAGCAATAACATTGGCAAATACCATGAAGGCGATAATCAGGGATGTAATTACTACAACCAGATCAAACTTCGGCATACCCCAGGCAAGAACTGATGGAAATTCTATCGCTGGTAGCCCGGAGGCAGAGGCCAGCCTGTACGGAATTAATCCGGCTGCTGCAATAACCAGATGGGCGAGCCAACCGGCGATCGCTCCGGCCAGCAGCGAAAAATTTCTAAGGTAAAGCTTACCATATTTGTTAGATAGAAAAATGGTAATAATGGTAATGGAAGCCAGGGTAATATTAATCCAATTTACTGAAATAATATAGTTGGGAAACCTGATAAAATTTGAAGCGACCGATTTACCGATCTGGAAAACGATCAATACAAAGAAAGTTCCCATTACGGCCGGGGTGAAGAGTTTCGATATTCTATTCATCAGTTTAAAAGAAGCAAGAACGATATAAAGTATACCGCCGATAATGAAGCCGAGAGCCAGTTCGCCCTGCAGCTGGGTTAGCGGTTTACCGCTTAACAAGGCATTTCCACTCAAGGCGATGATAGCACTGACCCAGATTGTCGAAGGGCCTTCATATATGGGGAGCTTATGCCCTAAGTAAATTTGCAGTATTGTAGCCAGACCAGTGTAAAAAAAAGTCCTTTGGGTGAGCTGGCGGAGTCCTTCCTGATCCAATCCCAGGTAAGGGCCGATAACCAGGGGGAGGACTATACAGAGGACTAAATTGACACATAGCCACTGCAAAGCATAAATGAATATGTTCCTTGCAGAAGAAAATTTATTTGACCCATTCGTCAATTATACGCACCTCGGTTATTCTAAATCTCGGTGTAAATTTCAGACTCAGCATAATGAATAATTCTGGTTTGCCGGTTTAAATCCTCTATCTTTGAGAAAAAAACAGACAATAGGTTTGTGTTGATTTATGCATGTCAGACATGCTATAATTCAGAAAAGATGACTAAGGAGGCAAAGCTGATATGCAATACGGACAGTTTGCGGTAGATTACGAGCATCGCCCGTATAACCCGGAGCGGATGCGCAGGGAAAGGGTAGAAAAAGCGCAGCAGGCCATGAAGAAGCATGGGTTGGGAGCGCTTATACTCTATGATTACGATTACCATCGTTATCTAGGTTATTACTCTTTCCACCAGTATGCAAGGCGCCGTCTCGGCACCTTTGTTCTTTTAATCAGGGATCAGGGGTTCCCCTATGTGCCAGTCGATCACCTCAATGGCGAATGGGAACGCCCAAGGATGCCCTGGTTTGAAGGAAAAATGGTTCTTAAGACTTCGAAGGTCTATAAATTGTGCCAGGGCTGTCCCGATGCTCCCGAATTTATGCCCGGCTACTTTGACGAAACTGCCGAAGAAATTAAGGCGCTTCTGAAAAAACATGATGTTCTTGATTTACCTTGTGGAATTGATGTTTCCAGTCATAACATGTTAAAAGCCTGTGAACGTGCGGGGATAAACATAACTGATGGTAATACCTGCATGGCTGATGCTATCAGTGTTAAAACTGAAGATGAAATTCATTGCTTGCGGATGGCTGGAACAATTGTGGAAGCTGCTCATTGGGATGTTTGCCAGGCTTTGCGTCCGGGTATAACTGAACTGGAAATTGCCGGTATAGCAGCAAACGGTTGTTATAGGCATGGAGCAGAAGAACTTGAAGGTCCCAGTTTTGTTGTATGTTCCGGAGAAAGGTCTGGTTATGGTGTCCCGAATATGCCTACCGATAGACGAGTCAGGCCTGGTGACATGGTCATTTTGGATATCAACGGTGTGAGCTTCAATGGTTATCGAACGTGATTTTATAATACATACCTTGTCGGTGACAAGGCTACCGAATTCCAGAAAGAAGTATACAATGTAGCTTATGAAGGTCTTAAAGCAATGACGGAATGTTTCAGGCCAGGCATTACAACCAGCGATGTCCAGCAGGAATGGTTGGCAAAAGGGGATGAACCCGGCTTATGGGGCAGAATACCCGAGTGGCCTGAACCGGGTCGGTATTTTTATGGCTCAACTGCTCATCCAATCGGTCTTCGCTCAGGTGACCCCGGACATACCGTAGCGGGACAGAGCGGGCAGTTTATGGGATCCTTCCCTGCCGGTAAACTCGAAAAGAATATGACCTTTGCAGTTGAAGTTGGAGTTTTTACCTGGCTCGGTGATCGTTGGGCCAAGGATGGTGTGAAGGTCGAACATTGTGGGGTTATTACTGATGACGGTTTTGATGTATTCTATAGATGGCCTAAGAAAGATCTAATCGTCTGTGGACTGCCTGGCGTTTATTAGGTCAACACTTATCGTCTCAGTTCGATAATAAATGCTAAAATATGTTAGAAATGTAAAAGGGTAGGCCTTGAATATGAGTGCCTGCCCTTTATTTAGTGCGCTCGGCATGGGCGTTAACTTGACAGTGAAAGTCAGCTGTGGGCATGCTTGGTAGTGTGGGAGGGTCGGCGGTCTATTGACTGCCTCCTATCCCGATTATGTATGGAAAAAGAAACTCGTTATCTCTCAGGGATTTGACTTTCACATGGCACATTTACAAAACATTTTCCACAGGGAGAGAAAGGAAAACCATAAATAGCTCTGATTTTCTCACCCTCAATATTCTTTAGGAAATTGTCACATTTGGCAATATCTTTTCCTTCAGGGGTTAAGGCTCCCGAGGGACAGCGCTTTATACATTCACCACACTTGTTTTGATCATACCAGGGACAGCGTTCATTAATTTCTTTGTAAGTTCTTACCGTTGGTTCCAGTACGAGGTTGGTTATTACGCTGCCAAGCCTTCCGGCCAATCCCTTTTCAGTAATAATTCCCCGGTTAAGCCCAAAGGAACCTATTCCGGCAATGAATGCAACATGTCTTTCGGACCAATTACTTCTAAAGTTTTTTACCGAATATCCCGAAGAAATTAAAGGTGCTACCGCGCTATATCCTTCAGCCTGAAGGGCAGAGACGATTACCTGCCTGAGACGATTGTTGAAGTCTTCACCATAAAAACGCACATAAACCCAATCTTCAGAACTGCTTGTCCCGGAATAATTTGTCTCGACAAGTTGATGATTAATCGGTAAAAAGTAAGATATAATTGTATTAGCATCGCTGACCCAGTCAGTAGGCAGGGTATGAGTAGGCCCGACAACATCAGGTTCCTTCAGCTCAACGAATAGAGGATCGTCAGCAGAAGCAAAGGCAACAATTGGTTTTTCGAAGACATGAATATTTTTGCCCGGTAGATTGTTTCCCCTGTCGCCTGCTACAAATGCTTCGATTATGGATATTAACCTGTTTTTCTTCACGATTAAAACCCCATGTAGTATATGTTGGTTTTTCTTTCTCTTCTTTTTTTTGCTGCCTTGTGACCAAGGATACAAACTCCCTGACAGAGGGCACATTGAGCCCAGTCCATTCTCGCCTGGCACATTTCCTTGTCGATAACAGTGACTTTTTTTTCTTTGTCATAACTGATGGCTCCGGCAGGGCATTGGTCGATACAGAGTGTACAGGAATTGCATACATCTTCGACCGTTCCCGGCTCTGCTTCAATTGTGGTATCAAGCGGTGCATCCGTGATAACTGCAGTCAGCCTGACCCGTGGTCCGAATTCAGGAGTTATCAGTAAAGAACTTTTTCCGATTCTGCCCATGCCGGCCAGAACAGCAGCTTCTTTAAATGGAAAAAGGCCGACGAAAACTTTACCGCTTTTTGTTTCAGTCCTGGCTTCAATCGGATAACCATCGTAACCAATATCTTCAAGAAATCGGGCAACCTGGCAGGAGATGAAATCCAGTTGATCATAATTGTAGTGCATTAAATAGCTGTGTAAATTGGTACTGTACGGGTCGTAATTTCCGGTTAAACGGTCCCATATCGAGTCTACCAGCTTCAGTCCAATCACTATCACGCTTTTAGCTTCCGGCAGGTAAAATCGGGGGCAAAATTTGTTCTGCTCATCCTGAATCAAAAAAGAATCAGCATCTGCTATACCAACCAGATCTGCCCCCTTGCTTCGTGCGAAATCAATAATCCTGTCTGTTAAATCCGGCATTGTGTACCCCTTAGTTGATATTTATATTTTTTTGGTATGGGATATCCGGCCGGTATAAGAAAAAGCCGGCCGGATATGATACAAGATATTAGTTAAATTGTGATTAAGATTACACCAGATAATCAGGTTTTTCATTGCGGAAGGTTTTGATGATCTGCATTACTGCTTTATTCCGCTGTTCAACTGTAGCTTCTTCCGAATAATAGGCAGCGTGTGGTGTGATTATTACGTTATCCCTGCCCAAGAGCGGATCATCCTTGCTGATAGCTTCCTGTTTCAACACGTCAAGAGCGGCTCCACCGATTTTCTTTTCATCCAGCGCTTTCACCAGGTCATCTTCATTAATAACCGGACCCCTGGCTGTATTGATAATAATTGCAGTTGGCTTCATCAACGATAAGAGGCTGTAATTAACCATTCCCCGTGTTTCCGGGGTTAAAGGCGTATGGAGTGAGAGATAATCGCTCCTGCTGAAAAGATCCTGAAGTTCAACCAGGTCTACCTCTTTGTCGGGGCTTTCTTTCAGGAAAGGATCGTAAGCTATAAATTTAAAGCCAAATGGAGCAGCCTTCTCCTTTACCAGTCTGGCAATTTTACCAAAACCCATAAACCCAAGGGTTTGACCCCTTAAACGATACATGGGACGCTGTTCCTGGATGCTCCAGATACCGGACTGAACAGTCCGGTGGAGGGGAACAATCTTTCTTACCGATGCCAAAAGAAGAGCCATGGCATGATCGGAAACTTCATCCACACAGTAATCGGGAACATTGGTTACATAGATGCCACGTTCCCTGGCCGCCTCCAGATCGATCGTATCGACACCGATACCGTATCGGGCGATTATCTTACATTTTTCCAGGGAGTCAATTGTTTTTTTACTGACAATGGCGTAAATATTTAGAAGAGCGTCGGCATCTTTTACCTTGTCGATGATTTCTTCCACATTCTTGCACTGGTATTCTTCCAGGGTGGCCCCGATAGCCTTCAGTGCTTCCCGTTCGATATCAAGATCAGGGAAAATATTATCGGTTACCACTACTTTTAAAGTCATTAACATCACCTTTTATCGATTATTTGTCAACCTTACCGGCCTGCTTTTACTTCATCGACAATATCATTAAACTCGTCCATATTGATCAGGCCGCCTATTTCCATTGACTTGGCTTTGATCTTATTAACAACGGCAAGCTTCTGCTCTTCATCAAGTTGATCTGATTTGCCAATTCTGGAGAGGTACATGGCAACCGAATCTATTCCGCAGCTCTTGCCGAGAACTACATCAGGATTCTCCTGGCCGACCAATTCCCAGTTAAGGGGGAAGAGTTCCAGGGGATGGTTATCGATGCAGTTTTTGAACCAGCTGGCGATAATACCAGCTTCAACGTGGAAAATCCTGTCGCCGATGATCCCTCTGTTCGGGGCAATCTTGATGCCGGTGAATTCCTCAAGAAGTTTTGCGGTTTTATAGATATGCTTGGTGTTGATACCAATATCCTTATTGTAGAGTGCAAGCAGCGATACCACGACTTCTTCGAATGGAGCATTACCGCAACGCTCTCCCACACCCATAATGGTGGTATGGGCAACGTCTACGCCTGCAGCCAGAGCCATGATGGTATTTGCTGTCCCCATTCCGAAGTCATTGTGGAAATGAGCTTCCAGGGGTTTATTAATTTTTGCTTTAATTTTAGATACCAGGTAGGGAATGGCATGGGGGGAAAGCCCTCCGAAAGTATCAACCAGGGCCAGGGCATCCATATGGCCTTCGGTAGCCACTTTTTCAAGAAGGGTAATAACCCAGTCCATATCGGCGCGGCTGGCATCAATGGGGAAGAATACGGTGTAAAGGCCGTTTTCTTTGGCAAACTGGGTTGCCGTAATTGATAGGTCAATCGCTTTCTCCAGTGACCAGCCGTAAGCATACTTGATAATATGTTCGCTGGAAGGAATTTCGATTACAATTCCGGATGCACCACAATCTACTGCTCTTTTAACGTCATCGACCATGCAGCGGCCGAAAACGAAAATTTCCGGTCCCAGGTTACGCTTAACAATGTCTTTGATAACCTTGGTGTCTACATCCGATACAGCAGGCATTCCCGCTTCAATACGATGCACACCCAGCTCGGCCAGATGTTCGGCAATCCGTATTTTCTGATCGTAGTTAAAAGCCAAACCGGCCTGCTGTTCACCGTCGCGAAGGGTTACATCGTGAATCTTAATTTTTGGAGCAAAATTAAGACCACTGGTAACCTCCGGTGCATAGTTCCATAAACTGACAAACCAATCTTTTGTTTCCCATGGTTTTCCCATGTAATTTCCTCCTTTGAGATTATATTTTTTATATTATTAATTTCGAATGCGCCGGATTAGTGTTAAAATAAATTTAACTCCGGGACTATTCTGAAGCAACATATTCATTATATCTGATTATATGATGTCATACAATATGATATGCGAGGAAAATTCGACATCCAGAGCTTAATTCCCTGCTGAATCTATTGTGTAAAATTATTAAATTCCGGCGAATTTACTTGATTTATTTGACTTAACCAGTTTTTTTTAATAATATATTCCAAAAGCTGATCGTTTGGACAGCTAAAATATTTCATCCTGTAAGTTAAATATACAGGTGCATGAGATCAGTCGACTTTTCTTTTAAAGTCTTTCTGCCCGAGAGGAGAAAAAATTGGAAGAAAGAACCCTGGAGACAGTCCCCGTAAGAAAAATTAACCTGGCTGATGAAGTGGCAAAGCAGTTAAAGGAACTTATTGTTGAAGGCAAGCTGCTTCCCGGAGATCGTCTGCCTTCGGAAAGCGCAATGGCAGAAATGTTTTCAGTCGGACGTACTTCAGTCCGGGAAGCGCTCAAAGCTTTGCATGCGATAGGTTTGATCGAGCGAACCAAGCAGGGTACCATTGTCAGAAATGCGATAGGCGAACCTTATAAAGAGCTCTTTTTGCAGTTAATTATAAAAAAACACAGCACAGAACAGCTCTATGAAGCGAGGATGATCTTCGAAATTATGATTGCCAGGCTGGCGGCCAGTCGGGCGACAGAAGAAGATTTGGAAGAGATGCGTAAACATCTAAGCCGTATGAAATCAAAAAAATATGATGAATATATCCAGGCCGATGCCGATTTCCACGTAGCGATTGCCGGCGCGGCGCAAAATGTTATCCTCTATGAAGCCTACCAGGTCATTCGAAAAGCCCTGACGGAGAGTTTGACCGATCTGATTAGCTATTTCCCCCAGATTGTCAAAACATCAAGCAAGCAGCATCAGGCAATATATGATGCAATTGAAGCTCAGGATGAAGATAAGGCGGAAGAGTTGATCAAAGAACACCTGGCGTTTCTGATCGAGCAGTACCGGAAGCAGGTGCTGGGCAATTTAAAATAAGACAGGATTGGCTGCATAACATACATAGGTTGCCAAAGTGTGACATAAACAGTTTGTAAAAAAATCTGAAAAGGGAGGTTGGATCTTTGGCCAAGTTATATTATGACCAGGATGCGGAAATTTCAAATTTGAAAGGCAAAAGTATTGCTGTTCTCGGTTACGGGAGCCAGGGGCATGCCCAGGCTTTGAATTTAAAAGAAAGTGGTTTGAATGTAATCATCGGCTTGCATGCACAGAGCAAGAGTCGCGATCAGGCCAAAAAAGACGGGTTTGAAGTCTATTCGGTCAGTGAAGCTTCGAAAAAAGCTGATATCATCCAAATGCTTATAGTAGATAATGTGCAGCCCGCTGTTTATAAAGACGAGGTTCTTCCCTATCTGACTGAAGGTAAAGCTCTGGTGGTATCGCATGGTTTCAATATTATCTATAACCAGGTAGTGCCCCCGGAAAATGTGGATGTATTTATGGTTGCTCCGAAAAGCCCGGGACATATCTTAAGAAGGCTTTATAAAAATGGCGCCGGAGTACCCGGATTGCTGGCAGTGTACCAGGATTACACCGGAAAAACTAAAGAACTGGCCCTTGCATTTGCCAAAGGGATAGGCTGTACCAGGGCTGGTGTTATTGAAACAACCTTTAAGGAAGAAACTGAAACAGACCTGCTTGGCGAACAGGTAGTGCTCTGTGGAGGAGTTACTGCTCTGATCAAAGCTGGGTTCGAGACTCTGGTGGAAGCCGGGTACCAGCCGGAAATTGCTTACTTTGAATGCTTAAATGAACTTAAGCTTATCGTGGACCTGATCTATGAAGGCGGGCTTGAATATATGCGTTATTCTGTTAGTGATGTCGCGGAATATGGTGATTTAACCAGGGGTCCGAGATTGATCAACGATGACGTTAAAGCTGAAATGAAGAAAATATTAAAAGAAATCCAGACCGGACAGTTTGCATTGGAATGGGTTTTGGAAAACCAGGCTAACCGTCCCAAGTATAATGCTTTGAAGAAGATCGATCAGGAACATTTGATTGAAAAAGTAGGAAAAGATCTAAGAAAAATGATGCCCTGGCTGCAGCAGGGTTAATCCGACTGATCGAATAAATGAAAGAATTGTGAAAAGGTTAAAAAATGGTGTTGTCATCAGGCGCCTGATAGTATATAATTTTAATAGTTAATCAGACCGCAAGAGGCAAACTGCTTTTAGCATGTTTGCGGGGCCTACGGTTATAAAGTAAAAACCGTCAGGCTGCCGGTCAGGATATAAATTTTTAACTTTTTCTCCCTGATGAGGCAGCGTAGCCGCTGTCTCTTTTTTTACCTCTTTTTAGGTTAACATGTTTTATAGGAGGTTTTTTAGCAGGTGATCCCTTACCAGGTGGCAGTACGCAGGATTCTTGATAAAAAATATTCTCCTCTTTACCTTTTATGGGGAGAAGAAAGATACCTGCAGCAGGAGTTGGTCAACAGTCTTGCCGATTCTTTTCTTGGGCAGGATAATGCTTATGGAAAAGAAGTGATCGAAGGTGCAGGCTGCAAACTTGAAGATCTGTTGACGAGGGCAAATGAAACAGGGATCTTTGCCAGTCGTAACCTGCTGGTAATAGATAATCCACCTTTCCTGGTTTCTTCGGGCAGAAAAGATGAGTCGACAGCTTCCGAAAAAGAGGCTGATCCTTCTGAAGAACCTTCCTGGGACCTTTTAAATAATTTTGTGGAACAGTTCAAGGCAGGGTCACAAGATTCCATAGTGGTATTTTTAGCTGTCAAACCGGATAAACGCAGGCGATTATATAAATATATTGACACTAACGGCCTTGCGGTTGAATGTGAGCCGCTTAAAGGAGAAGCCCTGACCTCATGGATCAATAACAAAGTTCAGTTGATTGGTAAACAAATTGAACGTCCTGCTCTTGAAAGATTGCTATTAGCCGGGAATCAAAACCTGTATAATATATCAAATGAACTTGAAAAATACTGCACTTACCTGGATGAGGAGGAGCAAGTTATTACAGCGGAGATAGTGGATTTTTTGCATTCCGGAGATATCCAGGGAGACGTATTTAAGCTCTCCGACGCTGTAACGGAAGGTGAATTTAATAAAGCATACCATCTGCTGGAACTACTATACCGGAAAAGAGAAAAACCGCTATTAATCTTTTTCATGCTGGTTCGGCATTACAGGTTAATGCTTCAGGCAAAAAGCCTTCTGGAAGAAGGGATACCTGCTTCCGAATTTCCTAAAGCGCTGGAAGTCCATCCCTTTGTTGCCCGTAAGTTACGAGAGCAGGCTGCAAGGTATGAACAGAAAACCCTTGAAAAAATATTAATTGAACTCCAACAGTTTGATCTGAAAATAAAAACCGGCCTGTTAGACCCTGAGCAGGCTTTGTATCTGCTAATCGGATATCTTGACCTGGTCCAAAGCAAATAGAATACGAGGAGTGTGGGCTATGAAGGATGAGCGTCCAGTGTTGGAAGAAAAATTGATCAGAGATGTATACCAGAGGGGCTATGAACTTGAACAACGCTACTATGGTTGTGCTCAATGTGTAGTCGGTTCAATTCAGGATTTCTTTCCAATCAACGAAGTTTTGTTTAAAGCGGCAACATCATTTTCCGGTGGTTTCGCTTCAACAATTGAAGGCCCCTGTGGTGCATTGACCGGCGGCATTATAGTTTTAAGCTATTTCTTTGGACGTTCACGTGATGAATTTTCAAACATCGGGCTGCTTCGCCGTCCCGGACCGCTGGTCCGAGAATACTGGAATAAATTCAATGTTACATATGGTGGTGATACCTGCCGTAAAATCCAGATGCACCTTTTTGGGAAAGCTTACCACTTTCTCGATGGTGATGAATACAGGCAGTATGAGGAAGCAGGCGGGCATAGTGAAAAATGTGCTCATGTTGTCGGCCAGGCAGGAGCCTGGCTTGCCGAAATGCTGTTGGCCAATAATATTCCTTCATTGAAAAAGTAACTGGAAAAAGTAATAGGAGTCTAATAATGCTTAATACTGTCCGCCATATGTCTGGTTAATAAACCGGGAAAATAAATCAGCCTTTTCCCCGCGATCGGGGTAAAAGGCTGTCTTTAGAATCACCTTAAATATTTTTTTGATTATACAGCTTTATTTTCACTTAAAAGTCGGCTGAGCCGCGATTTTTTTCGGGCTGCATTATTCTTATGGACAATTCCCTTTGCCGCAGCCTTATCAATCTGGCGCACTGCATTATAAAACTTGGCTTGTGCTTCTTCCATATCTCCGCTCTGCAGAGACTCCTCGAAGCGGCGGATTGAAGTTTTCAGGATACTCTTCACCCGGCGGTTACGATTTTCGCGTGTAATATTTTGTCTTGCTCTTTTTGCAGCAGATTTAATATTGGGCAAAATAAAATACCTCCTTCCATTCCATTAAGGCATTAAAATATTAACATCAGTGCCGGTAAAATGCAAGTCCAAATATTTTATTAAATAGAATTTATGGCAGCATGTGGACAATAATACTGCTTTGGCAATAATCTTATCGTGAAGGAGTAAGCAGATTTGCCAGCGAAATAGAAGGTGTACTTAATTTTACAAATATTGAATTGAGGTAATTGAGTATGAAAATTTTAACTAGTGACCAGATGAAAGAGGCGGATCGGAAAACGATTAATCAGCTGGGCTTGCCCGGAATAGTTTTGATGGAAAATGCCGCTCAACGGGTTACAGAATTTATTTTAAACTTACCAGAAAAACCTGAGCGGGTGGTAGTTCTGGCCGGACCGGGAAATAATGGTGGTGATGGTTTGGCTGTTGCCCGGCAGTTGGCTAAGGCAGGTTTAAACCTTTCACTCTGGAGCACTGCCAAACCCGGGACATATAAAGCTGAGGCAGCAGTAAACGAGCAGTACCATTTGAATACCGGTTTCAAGATCAGCAGGCTTTTGGACAGCGGTAGCCTGCAATTATTTCTTAGTGATCTGGATAATGCAGATTTGCTCGTAGACGCCTTGTTGGGTCTGGGAACTGTTCGCAAGATTGAAGGATTGTTTGATAATTTGATTCATGAGATTAACAGCAGAAAATTACCGGTAATCGCTGTGGACCTGCCTTCGGGTGTCAATGCGGACACAGGGGAGATAATGGGTGCTGCCATTAAAGCTAAATGGACCGTTACTTTTGCTTTTCCAAAGCCTGGTCTGTTGCTTTATCCCGGGGCAGCCCTGGCTGGTGAAGTATATGTGGGTGAAATCTATGTTCCCGAATCATTGGCTGAAGAGAGCAGAATTGATCTGACGACTCTTGATTTCGTAAGAGAAAACCTACCGTTAAAACCGGTTGATGCTCATAAGGGAACAATGGGCAAAGTTATGCTTGTGGCCGGTTCGCCGGGAATGACCGGCGCTGCTCTTTTATCTGCACTGGCTGCCCTGAAAAGTGGCTCGGGGTTGGTATATATTGCTGCTCCTGAAAGTATTTGTCCCACATTGGAAGCGAAAACGGTTGAAGTTATTACCGTTGCCCTTCCGGAGGCAGCTCCCGGGATTATAGACCCTGCAGCGGCAAAAGAAATTATTGCAAAAGCCGAATTATGTGATGTGCTAGCCATCGGCCCGGGATTGAATACCGGAGAGGAAACTGCAGAATTAATCAACAAACTTGTTCAACTCTGTCCGGTCCCCCTTGTATTCGATGCCGGTGCGTTGGAAGCAATAAGCAGGCAGATAAATGTATTAAGAGCAGCAAAACATCCACCGGTTATAACTCCCCATCCGGGAGAAATGGCCCGGTTGGAAAGAACTACTGTACAGCATGTACAGGATAACAGGATTGAGATAGCTTCAAAGAATGCCCGGCTCTGGAATTGTATAATCCTGCTGAAGGGAGCCAACAGTATCATTGCTGCTCCGGATGGCAAAATAACGATCAATCCAACCGGCAGCCCCGTATTGGCAACTGCCGGCTCCGGCGATCTCCTGACCGGCCTGGTAGCTTCTTTAATAGCCCAGGGAATGATCCCTGAAAATGCTGTAAAAGCCGGGGCATTTATTCATGGCCTGGCCGGAGATCTTATTTCGTCCCTCCGTGGTCATTCAGCTTCGGACATCCTTGAATGTTTTCAAAGAACTTTTCAATTTATTAATGAATCGGGAGATAAGGCTAATTTAAATCCCTATCTCGCAAAAATCAGGCCGGTTAATAATATTTATCACAAATGAAAATTTGGGAGGGGTTACGATGCTTGATTTTATGATGAGTCATGAGGAAAAATTATTAAGGGATGAAGTAAGAGCCTTCGTTAAAGAAGATGTGGATAAGCAGCTCCTGAGAGATATGGATGAAGATAAAATTCGCTATCCGCGTCAATTTATCGAGAAGGCAGCTGCCCGAAACCTGCTCGGCTTGCGGTTTCCGAAAAAGTACGGGGGAAGAGGCCTGCCCTGGACTTCCGAAATTATAGCCCTTGAAGAGGTTGGGATACTGGGAACATCACTGGGCTGCCTTTATTCCCTGGTAAGCATAGTCGGAGAAGCGATCAACAAATTTGGCTCTAATCACTTGAAAGAAAAATACCTGAAACCGACCATTGAGGGGCGTTTGACGGCAGCCGAAGCACTTACCGAACCCCGAGGCGGATCAGATTTCTTTGGAGCAACCTGCACTGCAATAAAAGAAGGCGACAGCTATATATTAAATGGCCAGAAGAGATTTGTAGTTGGTTCTGAAGGGGCAGACTACTTTATGGTTTATGCCAGAACAGATCCCAGTGGACCACCCCATAAATCGATTAGTACATTCCTTGTTGATCGCAGTCCCCAGGTAAAAGCTGAATATATCTATGGGTTGATGGGGACAAGAGGTGGGGGAACAGGTCGTCTTGTATTTAAAGACGTAGTTGTTCCGAAGGCAAACCTGTTAGGTGAAGAAAATAAGGGGGCAAATATATTTTATCAAATGATGATTCCGGAGCGCATGACCAGCGCCGGCGGAGCGATCGGGATGGGCAGGGCTGCCCTTGATGTAGCTGTTCGCTACAGTACCAGGAGAAAAGCATTCGGAACGGAGATTAAAAACTTCCAGGCAGTTAGTTTCAAGGTTGCCGACAGCATAACCCTTTTAGACACAGCACGTGGTATGGTCTATCTTGCAGCAAGGTCTGTTGATGCCGGAGATCTGCCGGGCAGATCGCGCCGCCTTGTGTCTGAAGCCAAAAAAGTGGCTACTGAAAACGCCTGGAAGGTAGTCAACAATGCCATGCAGGTTATGGGTGGGATCGGTTATACAAATATATACCCGATAGAGAAAATGCTTCGCGATGTTCGCCTGATCATGATCTGGACCGGGACAAATGAAATTATGGATCTGATCATTCAGCATGAATACTATAAGGAGTTTTTAAAAGATGGTTTCAAAGGCCGCGATATAGAATTCGATGCAACCGAAGCCGACCGGGATGAGGAAAAGATTTATGAATAATATATTCTAATAGCAACAGGGTAAAGTGGACAAAAATAAAAAATCCGGTAATAATAGAATAATTATCAGGTATACAGAG
Organism: Bacillota bacterium; assembly: GCA_033549065.1. Lineage (NCBI taxonomy): Bacteria > Bacillati > Bacillota > Bacillota bacterium. The sequence goes on along the minus strand of JAWSUE010000014.1, from coordinate 50,032 downwards.
GAGCTGCAGGATAAATTATGGGAAAGCAATTGATCAGAATTGGCATGTTGGGGATGGGGACGGTTGGAAGCGGTGTGGCCGAACTTATCAATACCAACTGCAATGATATCGCAGAAAAAACCGGGTTTGAAATCAGAATTGACAAAGTATTGGTTCGCGACCCAGGCCGGCAGAGATCAGTTAAACTTGGCAGAGATCAGTTTACTACAGATGCCTCTGCAGTTCTTGAAAATCCTGAACTGGATCTGATTATTGAATTGATTGGCGGGCTTGAACCTGCCCGCACCTACGTTCTGGCTGCATTGAAAAATGGAAAACATGTTATCACCGCCAATAAAGATCTGCTTGCATCTCATGGTCCGGAACTCTTTGTTGCTGCTGCTGAAAACAACCGGAACCTTTTCTACGAAGGCAGTGTGGGAGGGGGGATTCCGCTTATCCGCCCTTTAAAATACAGCCTTAGTGCTGATTGCATTCAACGCATTGTAGGGATCGTTAACGGTACAACCAACTATATTTTTACCCGCATGGACCGTGACAACTTGAGCCTGCCCGATGCGCTGGCAGAAGCTCAGAAACTGGGGTTTGCTGAAGCAAATCCGACAAATGACCTGGATGGCCTGGATGCAGTATATAAATTGGTTATCATGGCTTCCCTGGCTTTTGGAGAGTTTGTGAACCCTGATGATATTTATGTGCAGGGAATTAAAGAGGTAACTCATGAAGATATTGCCTATGCCCGCGAACTGGGATATGCTGTAAAGTTGTTAGCCATCGGAGAACATGTATCTGATGGGCTTGCTTTGAGGGTCCATCCTACCCTGGTGCCCTTATCACATCCGCTCTCTTCTGTTCAGAATGAGTTTAATGCTGTATTTATTGAGGCAGCAGCAGCCGGTGATCTCATGTTTTACGGACGTGGGGCAGGGGCAAAACCTACAGCTTCAGCAGTCCTGGCCGATGTAATAGAGGCGGCCCGATCTGTCAGTTCCGGCCTGTCGGTTGATGTTGTGGTCCATACAAAACGTGAGAAGAGAGTTGTGCCTGTTTATGAGCTTAACAGCAGATTTTACCTGCGGTTTTTGGCTGAAGATCGCCCGGGTGTATTCGCGGCGCTGGCCAATGTATTTGGAGATGAGCAGGTAAGTCTTGACCTGGTGATACAAAAACGCCGTGTCGGAAATCTCGCCGAAATTGTTCTAATTACTCATGATGTGCGTGAAGAATCTTTCCGGAAAGCGTTAAATAAAGTGATGGAAATACCGGCAATCCAGCCGGAATCAAGTATGATTCGCCTCTTAGGTTAAAAAGGAAGGCTACTGATTATGAAACCTGTTTTTTCCGCACGCCCGGCCTGGGCAGAAATCGATCTCGACGCTATTAAACATAATGTTAAACAGATCATCTCCTTGATAGGCAAAGGCACTGAAATAATGGCCGTTGTAAAAGCTGATGGATACGGGCATGGTGCGGCGGCGATTGCCAGGGCTGCCCTGGCTGCAGGCGCGACCTGGTTATCTGTAGCTTTTGTTGAGGAGGGGGTTGACCTGCGCCGGGAAGGAATTCAAGCCCCTATCTTACTGCTTGGTTATACAGATCCTGCCGAGTTTCAGACAATGGTAGAATTTGATTTAATACCGACAGTTTTCAGCCTGGATACGGCCTTAACCCTATCAGAAATGGCAGTTGAGAAGAAGCTTAAATTGCCGGTGCACCTTAAAGTTGACACCGGGATGAGCCGGGTAGGTTTACTACCGGGGGAAGCCCTGGGAACTATTATGCAAATTGTTGAACTACCCGGTCTGGAAGTTGAAGGGCTGCTTACCCACCTTGCCGCAGCAGAAGATGAAGCATTCAGCCAATATACAGAAGAGCAATTGGCTCTTTTCGGCCAAATAATCGATGATTGCAGAAAGCAGGGGATAGATTTTACCTACCTGCACACAGCTAACAGCGCTGCAGCTTTATCCTGTCCGGCAGCAAGGTTCAACCTTGTCCGTATAGGCTTATCCCTTTATGGACACTATCCCTCCCTCCGGCAAAGAGAGCCGGGAATTCAATTACAGCCTGCGCTGACCCTTAAAAGCCAGGTTGTCATGGTCAAGAAACTACCCAAAGGGACATCAATAAGCTATGGCTGTACCTATCGCACTGCTGATGATGCACTGATCGCTACTGTTCCGGTTGGTTATGCAGATGGATACAGCCGATTGTTATCCAACAAGGGCGTAGTCTTGATCAGGGGAGAGCGCGCTCCTGTGGTAGGATTGATCTGCATGGATCACCTGATGATTGATGTAACCCGTATTCCGGCTGCACGCCTGGGTGACGAAGTAGTTCTGTATGGCCGCCAGGGATCTGAAGAGATTACTGTTGAAGAAGTTGCTTCGCTGATCGGCACTGTTAACTATGAACTGCTCTGTGCTGTTGACAAAAGAGTTTCAAGGTTTTATTTCAACAATAACCGTCTCGATTCGGTCCATGACTTTATAGAAGACTGTTTAATTTAGAAAAGTTTGCATGAACGATTAAACCATAATTTGTTATCCATCAGGGTTGCTATCGTTTTTGGCAGAAATGACGGGGATATTAATGACCGGCCGTGTAAAATAAAGGTTCCTGCTATTGACGGCAAAAACCCTGATCTGAAGTGAGAAAGAAAATAGCGGTTATAGATCGGACCGGCAATGCTACCTGTATCATCTGCTTCAATAATCGCTGACGCGGCGTAACAAGCACTGGAAAAAGAATTGTATAATCCTTCGCCTGAAAATGGTTCCGCCAGACCGGCTGCGTCACCGATCAGAACCAGGTTGTTTTTGGCCGCTTTTCGATATGGACCCATGAAAGGAATGGGCCAGGCCTTTAAAACGCTTTCGGACTGATGAAACAATTTAGTATATTTGTTCCGCAGGGTTTTTGGGCTTACAAGCCCGCCCAGACCACGATTAACCCAATGCGAAGTTTCAAAAGACCACGCCATTCCTCCGAGCAGGGGCAGGGGGTAAAATTTCAAAATTGCCCGGCCATTATCTCCGGGATCCTTATTGATAATTTCTGATATACCCCAGCCGGTATTGATTGTTTTTGTTCCCCGCAACCCTGCAATATATGCTGTAGTACCGTTGGCACCATCAGCGCCAACCAGGAATCTGCCAATAAATGGAACCTGTTCGGGTAAGCCAGCCTTAACCATGTAGTGGTAAATATAATCTGCTTCTCCTGCTGTTTCCCTGATATCGATTACCGGACTATCTTCAATCAATTCGGCGCCGCACTCCACAGCATAAGCTGCCAGCTGCTGATCGAAGCTCTCTCTTTTTACCATCAGTCCCAGTGCTTCTCCGGAAATATAGCTATATATCTTGTTTCTCATGCATACAGCAATTTCATTAATCGGTTCAGACCATTGGGGTGGCGTAGAAAAGTCAGCAGGCAGCAAAGCCAGGCTGCGTTTGGAAATGAATCCACCGCATATCTTTTGCCGGGGCAAAGATCTCTTCTCCAATATCAGCGTTTTCAAACCTGCTTTTGCTGTCAGGGCTGCGCAGAGTGCTCCTGCCGGACCGGCACCGACAACAATTACGTCATAATTTTGGTGTAAAGGAGATATGATTGACATTTTTCGCGACCTCGATAGTCCATAGTCTGACGAAGGATCACTATTGATTATAGCCTCCGGCCTGACCTGAAGTCAAAACCGGCATGAGCCTGCCTTGACGCGGGCAGCCCAATAGATTAAAATTGTCCTGTGAAACCTTTATTTCTAAAGAGAATAAGGCAATTTAGAAGTCCGACAGCATGTCGGACATATGGCATCTCTGTTTTGCCCGGTAGATATTTTTACATTTAAGCCGGCTTGAGTAGCCGGTTTATTGTTTCCAATTGATGTGCCTGAATGGAGGAACATTATATGTCGGATGATTTCAGAAAAGAAGTTGAATATGTCGCTCGTCTATCCCGCCTGACCCTTACATCTGCAGAGAAAGATTTAATGGCTGTCCAGATTAATGATTTTCTTGAATCGGTCAAACAAGTTCAGGAAATTGATACTACCGGTGTAGAACCTACTTCGCACGTAATCTCGATGCCTGCCCGATTAAGGGAAGATTTAATTCAACCTTCTCTTCCATTAAATAAAGTATTGCAGAATGCGCCTGTTCGGGAAGATAATTTCTTTCGTGTGCCGAGTATAACTTCTCCCACCGAGCGGGAAGATGGTTAATTGTCATTGAGATTGACCTTGACAGATAGAAAAGAGGATCCCCATGAAATTATATGAAAAGAGTGCTGCTGAATTAAGCCTGCTTTTAAAAAAAAGCGAAGTTAGTTCTGTTGAAATTGTTCAGAGTTTCATCGACAGGATCGATCGGGTTGAGCCTCAAATTAAAGCCTTTGTGAGTTACACGCCGGAGTCTGCCCTTGTAATGGCGAGATTCATTGATGATAAGCGGATGCGTGGAGAAGAGCAGCACCCGCTGGCCGGAATCCCTGTGGCGGTAAAAGACAATATTTGTACCGAAGGAATCAGGACAACCTGTTCATCCCGGATACTGGAAAACTTTATACCTCCCTATGATGCAGCTGTAATTGAATCTCTAAAGAAAGCAGGGATGCCCCTGCTCGGTAAAACCAATCTTGACGAGTTCGCCATGGGTTCATCCACAGAAAACTCTGCTTTTCATGCTACCAGGAACCCATGGAATCCGGATATGGTTCCCGGTGGCTCAAGTGGGGGATCCGCTGCGGCCGTAGCATCAGCCATGGTCCCTTTAGCCCTTGGATCAGATACTGGTGGCTCGGTACGCCAACCGGCATCATTTTGCGGTATAACCGGACTGAGACCGACTTACGGCAGGGTATCGAGATATGGATTGATTGCTTTTGCCTCATCACTGGATCAAATTGGCCCCTTTTCAACCACAGCACTTGATAATGCACTTTTGCTCAGTGTTATCTCCGGTTATGATCTCCGGGATTCAACGTCTCTCCCAAATTCTGTTCCCGAATTTCATTCTGATTTGGAAATTGACTGCAAAAATCTTAGAATCGGGCTGATCAGGCAGGATCCCTCCGATGGTTTTGATCCGGAAGTTATAGCAGCTGTAAAGAAACAGGCTGCATTTCTTGGAGACGCCGGTGCAGAGATTGAAGAAATATCACTTTCAATGATCGATTGTGGCTTGGGAGCATACTACCTGATTGCTCCATCAGAAGCAAGTTCAAACCTTGGACGCTATGACGGGGTACGTTACGGGCTCTGCATTGAAGGTGAAGATATCGAGTCCATGTTCAGTGATACCCGTGGTCGAGGCTTTGGCCCCGAAGTTAAACGGAGAATTATCATCGGGACTTATGCTCTCAGCGCAGGTTACTATGATGCCTACTACCTGCAGGCAATGAAGGTCCGGACACTGATCCGCAGGGAATATGAAGAGGCTTTCAAGAAATACGACCTTCTCCTCGGTGCTACAACACCCACACCGGCCTTTAAATTAGGCGAGAAAGTCGATGACCCGCTCCAAATGTACTTAAGTGACATATGCAATCTGAACGATGCTCTTGCCGGTATTCCTTCCCTTTCAGTCCCCAGTGGTATCCATTCAACAGGGCTGCCGATGGGTATACAGTTGTCTGCGCCACCGCTTCAAGAGGGTACGCTGCTGAAGATAGCTCATTTTCTTGAGCAGAGAAATGAGAATCATCCAAAACGCCCTGGCATACAGCTTACTGAAGAAGGGAGTGCCTGATATGCATTATGAAACAATTATCGGTCTGGAAATTCACCTTGAGCTGCAAACTTCTTCAAAACTGTTTTGCGGGTGCAGCACTTCATTCGGACAGGAAGCGAATACAAATTGCTGCCCTGTTTGCCTGGGCCTTCCCGGTACTTTGCCTGTATTTAACAAAAGGGCTATTGAACTGGCTGTTACCGCCGCTTTGGCTTTAAACAGTGATATCCAACTGCAGAGCCGGTTCGATCGAAAAAATTATTACTACCCGGACCTGCCGAAAGCTTACCAGATATCTCAATACGAGCAACCGTTGGCCAAAGGCGGATACCTGGAAGTGGAGTTTGAGAGTGGACTGCGCAGAATCAATCTTGAGCGGGTCCACCTTGAAGAAGAAGCGGGCAAGCTGATTCATGCCGGCGACTCGATTTTTGGAGCGGATTACTCCCTGGTGGATTACAATAGAACAGGCATACCACTTCTGGAGATTGTCACCGCTCCGGATATTCGTTCCGGGAGTGAAGCAAGAAAGTTTCTTGAAACACTTCGCTCGATTCTACTCTATTCAGGAGCATCTGACTGCAAGATGGAAGAAGGATCCCTGCGCTGCGATGCAAATATATCTCTAAGGCCGGTTGGTTCCCAGGGTTATGGTGTTAAGGCTGAAGTGAAAAACATGAATTCCTTCCGTGCTGTTGAAACAGCATTATACTATGAAGCCAAACGCCAGGAAAAGATTCTCGCCGGAGGCGGAACTGTTATCCAGCAAACATGCCATTGGGATGAGGCTGAAAAAATTACGATTCCCATCAGGAGCAAGGAGGGTTCTTCGGATTATCGCTACTTTCCCGAGCCTGATCTGCTGCCGCTTACACTTGATAAAGATTTTATCAGCAGGATCGCGGAATCACTTCCCGAGATGCCCGGTAAACGCCGGGCCCGTATGGCTGAACATTACGGACTCGGTGAGAGCGAACTGGATATTTTTATAGAGAATCGTCCGTTGGCCGATTTCTTTGAAGCTGCCGCTGAAAAGTATGATGACTACAAAAACCTGGCCAACTGGGTCCAGGGTGATTTTCTGTACCAGCTGAGAGAAAATGATAAAAAACCTGAAGAAATTAAACCAGAATTATTTGTCGAACTGCTTACCCTGCTCGAGAAGGGGCAGATAAACAGGCCGGTTGCCAAGGAACTTTTAGCAGAGATGATTCAGAATGGGAGCAGTCCGAAAGAACTGGTCGAAGAAAAGGGTTTAGGGCGTATTGCCGGAGGGGAGAAGCTGATTCCCCTCATTGAACAGGTCATTGCCGAAAATCCGGATGCTGTTGAGAATTACCGGCAGGGAAAAGAAAAGGCAATAACCTTTTTAGTCGGAAGGGTGATGGCCTTAACCAAAGGGCGGGCCGATCCCGGGGAATTGAATAAACTGCTCAGAGAAAAAATCAGTCAGCAATAGGCGGTGTTCCAATGAATAAAATGAACAGTATGGTGGTCGTCGGAGCCCAGTGGGGTGATGAGGGAAAGGGTAAAATTATTGATTATCTTGCTTCGGAAGCAGATGTGGTTGCCCGTTTTCAGGGGGGAGACAACGCCGGACATACTGTTGTTTACGGGGCCAATATTTTCAAGCTTCACCATGTGCCCTCGGGTATACTTTATCCCGATACACTCTGTTTACTCGGCAATGGAATGGTTGTAAACCCATTGGTTCTTGTCGAAGAACTTGAAGAGTTGACCAAGAGGGGTATAAACACCGCAAACTTAAGGATAAGCGGCAAAGCCCATCTCATATTGGATTACCATCAAATGATTGATGTGGCAGATGAAACAATGCGTGCAGGGCAAAAAATAGGGACTACCGGCAGGGGAATCGGACCTGCTTACGCAGATAAAGCGCTCCGTCGCGGCATAAGGGCCTGGTATATGACCGATCCTGAAGGATTTCGCCGAAAAATATCCGAGGTACTGCCCATGCAAAATAAAATACTAAAGGAAATATACGGTGTAGAAGGTATTGACTATGAAGAAATGGTTGCCCGGTATCTGCCTGTTTTTGAGAAGTTGGCGCCCATGGTAACTGATATCACTACCCTGCTTCTTGAAAAGTTCGAAGAAGGGAAATTAGTATTATTTGAAGGAGCCCAGGGTGCTTTACTGGATATTGATCACGGTACTTACCCTTTTGTTACCTCCTCTTCTACAGTGGCAGGGGCTGCAGCAACCGGCACAGGGGTTGGTCCGGGATATGTCAGTAATGTTCTGGGAGTTATGAAGGCTTATGCCACGCGTGTAGGAGAAGGCCCCTTTCCTTCCGAGGATCATTCAGAAGCCGGGAACCAGCTGCGCCAGAGAGGAAATGAATACGGGACAACAACAGGGCGTCCGAGGCGATGTGGCTGGTTTGATGCGGTTGTTGCCCGCTATGCCTCTATAATCAATGGTCTGACCGGGATAGCAATCACCAAGCTTGATGTTCTCAGCGGCATGGAAATGATCAACCTTGCTGTTGCTTATAGATGTGGAGAAAAGATATTAAAGAATTTTCCAAGCGGTATTGATGAACTTGAAGATTGTATTCCCGTATATGAAAGTTTTCAGGGCTGGGATGAGGATATTTCTCATATCAGGTCTTTGGAAGATTTGCCATCAGCTGCCCGCCATTATTTAAAGGCTCTGGAGGAAACTGTTGGGGTCAGAATTGAAATAGTTTCGGTCGGGCCGGATCGCTCACAGACAATTGTCTCTTCGGACTCACATATTAAGAACTGGATTTCCGGTGCTGATTAACTAGAAAATAAAAAATTTCAATCAGGCAGGATTCTAAGCAGAAACAAGCGAATTGTAAAGGTCAATTTTAAATTTTCGGAATAGGGCTCTCGATTACAATAAATTCAGGGAGGGATCTTTTTGCACAGTCTAAAAGTTGCAGTGAAAATCATAATCGGATTTCTATTTTCTCTTACTGTACTCCTCACATTTCTGACACTCTCTTTGTTTGGGGTAAAAGCTGAAGATACAATCCGACTTATTGTAACCGAAGCAACAGGTCTAAGGCGGGATATGGTAGTTTTTTATGCAGATTTACAACCCATGGTCATTCATAATGTTTTCTGGTTATGCCTCGCCTCTCTGGGTTTCATGCTGATAGTCCTTTATTTTATAGACCATAGCTTCAGCGGATTCATGGGACCGGGAGTGTTATGCCTGGCAATTACTGCTTTTCTCACCTTTATATTGATCGCTTCTCTTGACAATATCCTCCTATTTACCGGTGTTGTATCTCAGCTGTATATACAGACAGCCCTGGACAGGTTCAGGGAAGCTGCAATCGGTATAGCAAGTTTCGGCATCCTGCTTGTCGCTTTGTCCATATGGGGTGATCGAATTTTTAAGAAGAAAAAGTAACAGGTACAGTTTTTTTGCTGATTCTGAGGTTAACAAAACTACTGATCAAGGCTGGCAAATAATTAATTTCCTGCGGCTGGATTACTATGAAGATCATCTGTTAAAAAGCTTCCATCTACCCGGTCAGCCCGGGGATAATTCACTTTCCGTCAAAATAACCGTTGATAATAGAGAAAGCCTTGAACAAGGCATTGTTTTAACCCTGGCTTTGGAGCAGGGCGAAGAATCTTGCCCTATAGATCTTAAAGGATTCTATATAGAGCTGGAGCCTGAGATTCCTGCCCGATCAAAAATGACTGTGAACGGCTTTCAATCCTGGAGCCGCAGTGAAGAAGTTGGAGCGAATGACCGCATCGCTCCTTTGTTTTTTCCGGCCAAACTGCTGCTAGCTCCTTACGGTGATTACAATATCTTTTCCACTCCCGGAGATCGCGGCCATTTTCATTCCTGGACATATACACTCTTTCATCATCATCGAGACGATGCATTACTCCTTGCTTCTCTCGAAGAATCTACAGGATACACAATATTTGAATATGATTTTGATCTTAATGTCATGAGGGTTCACAAGGACTGCCTGGGCGTAAAAGTGAAAAATGGCTTTCAGCTCCTTAAAATCTATATCGGCCGGGGTAATTTAAACAAACTTTTTAAAGAATATGGTAATAACCTGCGGGTTACCAGAAAATCCGGTAAAAAGGCAACTGGATGGTGCAGCTGGTACAATTATTATACCGGTGTTTCCGAATCTATTGTCAGGGAAAATTTGAAAAATCTCAAAAAAAAAGAGATACCTTTAACCTACTTTCAAATTGATGATGGCTGGCAAAATGCCATCGGTGATTGGCTTGGATGTAACGATAAATTTCCCTCGGGAATGAAATCTCTTTGCGAAGAAATCAAGTCATTCGGCTATGAACCGGGGCTCTGGCTGGCTCCCCTGATTGCCGTGCCCTCTTCAGAAATATTTAAGAAAAATCCCGGGTGGTTACTGCGCGATCAGCGCGGCAAACCGTTGAAAGCCGGGTTTAACCCCGGCTGGGAGGGATTCTTCTATGCCCTTGATATTTATAACCCCGGTGTCCGGGATTACCTGAAGCGGGTATTTGAAACTATTCAGGAAGACTGGGGCTACGGGATGCTCAAATTCGATTTTTTATATGCTGCAGCACTTTTACCATTAAATGGGAAATCCAGGGGAACAGTAATGTGGGATACTGTTAATTTTATTGAACATCATACGCGAAAAAGTATCATATTGGGCTGTGGTGTTCCTCTGGGTTCTGCAGCGGGTAATTTTGATTACTGCCGTATCGGAAGCGATGTAAGTCCTTACTGGGAAGATTACCTGGCGCATATCAACTATCGTGAACGGGTTTCGACCGAAAATGCGATCACTTCAGTAATTAACCGCAGTTTCCTGGACTCAACTTTTTTCCGTAATGATCCGGATGTCTTTATTCTGCGGGATGGCACCAGAGGTGTAAACGAAAACCGCCTTTCCCTTAACCAGCGAAATACGCTATTTTTAATTAATAATCTCTTCGGCGGCCTGATTTTCTTCTCTGATAATGTCAATGAATTAAATTCGGAACAGATTGAACAGATTGCAGAAAGTTATCCACTTTGTGAGGCAGAAATTAAGGATAGAAGGTTTTCTGAGATGGTATATTGTATTGAATTTGCTTTAAATAAAAGGAATTATCTGGCATATATAAATATGAGCAGGGTAATGAAAAAATTAATCTTGCCGGAAGGGTATTATTTTTCTGCAAAAACACTGTTACAAAAACCGGGGGCTGAAATCTTGCTGGAGCCATTTGAAAGTGTTAGCTTGATTAAAGCAGCCTATGATCGGGAGAAAGTAACTTTTCTTGGCACGTCAGGTCATGTTTTCCCCGGGGCACAAATCGAATACCTGGCCATAGATGATTGTAAGATTGATTTCAGGCTGTTTCCTGATGCTTACCCCAAAAGCAAAATTTATTTTGCGGTACCTCATCTCTCAGGTTGCTATACCGTGAACGGGCAGGTATACAGGGCGACCAGGGAGAATGATTTCAATTACTTAACTGTATAATTAAAAGAGTGGAGGATCCAAGCGATTTTGAAAATACTTCATACCGCTGATATACATTTAACTGAGCATGCTGCTGAACGCTGGGAAGCTCTGGATTATATCGTTGAAGCCGCCTGTGCTGAGAATGTTGATGTTTTGGCAATTTCAGGAGATTTATTTGATCATAATGTTGAAGCGGAAAAACTCAGAAATAAACTCAGATCATATTTGAGCCGAGGTGATTTTGAGACAATTATTTTACCGGGGAACCATGATTTTAATGCATACAGCAGCGGTTTCTATTTTGGAGACAAGGTCCGGGTAATCAGGAATCCCTTTGAACCGGTTTCACTTGGTGAGTTGGTGATATGGGGCTTGCCCTTTAAAGCAATCAGCGGGGATAGGCTGGTCAGAGATTTACACCATCTTGGTGAAAAGATGGATCCGGATCACTTTAATATCCTGCTCTATCACGGTGAACTACTTGATGCTTTTTTTTCAAGGAATGATCTTGGGGATGAAGGTAACAATCGCTATATGCCGGTAAAACTGGCTTACTTCAATAAACTTCCTGTGAAATATGTGTTGGCCGGTCATTTCCACTCCCGCTATGCAGGTTGGAACCTTCCCGGAGGCGGTCTGTTTATATATCCCGGTTCTCCGGTGGCAGTTACCAGGAGGGAAAGCGGCAGGCGGGTCGTTAACCTGATCGATGGTAATAAAGCTCCTGTAGAACTCGGGTTGGACAGCATGCATTTTCAGGAACTTCTTCTTGAACTGGATCCATTCAGTCAGAAAAACCCTCTTGAAAGCCTCGCTGATGAAATTGCCGATGTACACCAGGCAGCCAGAGTGATCCTCAAAATCAGCGGGTTTTTTAACAGCGCTGAAATTGGATTGACTGAAAGTGATTTATCGGTAGAGATAAGGGAAAAACTATCCGGGCTAAATGTCGACGAAATTGTGGAAGATTATATCGATATAAGCCGTATACTGGAAGACGATCTTTACCTGAGGTTTAAAGAGCGAATGGAAAAAAGCGATAATCCCGCTGAAATAAAGGAGCAGGCTTTGAGAATGGTTATAGATGCCTTCAGGGTGGTGAAATCATGTTCCTGAAGGAATTTGCCATTGGAAGATACGGACCGCTGTCAGAAATAGGCGTCTTGAAGCTCGGCAGTTTTAACCTCTTTTACGGTTCCAATGAAGACGGTAAAACCCTGACCATCGACGCTTTACTGAAAATGCTCTTTGGGAAAAAAGCCGGCCGTTATTTTTCAGCGCTGAACAGGGTAACAGAAAATCCCGAAGGCTACCTGTTACTGAGTGAAAGAAACGGAGAGGAAATTAAACTGCCTGAAGCAGGGTCATTAAGCGATTTTTACCCGGTTAGTGCTGCCGAATTTTCCAATATATTTGTTATCCGTGACAGTGATCTGGCCATAAAAGGTGAAGATGATTTTTACCGAAATATCACTGCCCGTCTTACAGGAATGCGCACTGAAGAGATCGCTAATATCAAAAAAAAATTATCTGAACTGGGAGGAATAACAGAGAAAGGAGCAATAAGCAATACTGCTCCGGAGAAGCTCAAAGATCGCTATCAACAGGCTTTGGCCCTTACCGATCGGATAGAATCCCTCCTAATAGAGCTCGAGGAAGAAAATTTCAGCAGTTTTGAGGAAGAACTGGCATTCCTGAAGGAAAGATCTTCAGGGATGGTGGAGCTAAAAAAAATGTACGATGCTGCTTTGAGTAGGGAGCGTTATGAAAAAGGAAATGAAGCTCTGCGGAAGATTGATGAAATCGAAAACAATCTGGTGAAGTATAAAAATTATGATGAGGCTGAGCTTGAATCCTGGCGTCGGTCGGAATCATCCCTCGATTTTTTGAAGGCTGAGAAGAAAAAACATGAAGAAGAATATGACCGCTCAAAGGAATCTCTGACCAGGGCAGGAACGGAAAGTAAGAATTTATCCTTAGCTCACAGCACGGCCAAACATGAATATGAAACGGCTTTTAATCAGCTAAACCCTTTAATTGAACAACACGACCAGCAGTCGCAGGTTTACAGGAAAAGGGAAGTACTTACCGGCAGTAAGACACTAAAGAGTGTATCTGTGCTGGCACTGCTCCTTTTTGCAATATCGGTAACAGGTTTAATTATCCGTCCCATCTGGTGGTTTCATCTCTTTTTAGCTGTTTCACTGGGCTACGGCCTCTTTATTGGCTGGCTGCGTTTTAACCTTCTTGGGTTAAAGGCAAGGCTGGCCGGACAGGAAGCATCGCTTTGCCAAAAAGCTGAAAGACTGGGACTGTCTGCTGCCGGGATAGCTGCTGTCCGTACCGCTTTGGGCACGAAGAGTCGCGAGCTTGTCATTGCAGAGAGCAGGCTGAATGAAGCTGTAAAAGAAGTTGAGTGGCATCAAAAAGAACTTGATCGGGTTGAGAAAGATCTGGATGATCTGATGCAGCGCATCAAGTCTGAAGAAGCGAAGGTTAATAATCTAAAAGAGGCGAATGCTGTCAGCGCCCTTGCAGAGCTGGAAACCCTGATCGGGGAAAAGGGTAAAATGCACAGCGAGATCAAAGTGCAGAAGAATATACTGGAAAGTCATTTTGGATTGGATAAAAGCGTCAATAGGGGTGCCAACGATATTAATTACTGGGTGGAGAAGGTTGATAATCTGGCCCGTTTTGCCGATTCGGCTGAGGGAATCATTTATAATCAGAAAGAAGTTGACCGTTTATCCGATGAACTTGAAGAAGTAAATAATAAGCTGAACCTGCTTAATGAAAAATTTGGCGAGCGTAAAGAAGAACTGAGAGAAATTGAGCGCTTGGTCAATGAAGTATTTGATTATGAAGGAGGTTACCTGCCCTGTCAGACCACTGTAGATCTGAATGCCATAAATATTAAATTACTGGGATGGATTAAAGTTCTTGAGCAGAACAGGGATTCAGCTTTGGCTGCCCTGGAGATATTATCTGAACTCGAGGATGAAGAAGAAGAGAAAGTTCATCAGCTTTTCAGCCCGGAAAGTTCTCTGCATGCAAACTTTGCCAGGATAACAGGCGGGCGTTACCGGGAAGTAAGATTTCAGGGTGGTGAAAACCCTATTATGGTTGTAAATACTGAAGGAAACATCCTTGAAGCTTCAAGTCTGTCGGGAGGAACTTTTGATCAGCTATATTTTGCAGTCAGAATTGCCCTGGGAGAAGCAGTACTCAAAGAGAACAGGGGTTTCTTAATCCTGGATGATCCCTTTATTAAGGCAGATCCCGTCCGGTTAGGATTACTGATGGAAATGCTGGCCGATATTAATTCTTCAGGCTGGCAGATCTTGTACTTCAGTTCAAAGGGAGAAGTAAAAAATACCTTACAGGAAAGAATAGACAGGAAAGAAATCAGGGAATTTGCTATTTCATGACCGTCGGTTAGGTTTTAAGGAGGCTTCTGGATATGCAGCTTACTGTGTTAGGTTGTTACGGCCCATACCCGAAAGCCGGAGCAGCCTGTTCCGGTTACCTTTTGCAAATGGAGGGCACAAACCTGCTTTTAGATTGCGGGAATGGGGTGCTTAGCCGTTTGCAGGAATGGATCGCTTTTCATACACTTGATGCTGTCATCTTGTCTCATCTTCATGCCGATCATATTTCAGACTTGATGATCATGCGCTACGGCCTGGAAATGGCTTTTAACGAGGGTTTAAGAAAGGAGCCGCTGCCCCTGTTCGCACCCGGGGAGCCTGAGAGTGAATACGCACGTCTTCCCTATAAACATGCTTACGAAGTTGTAAACTTAGGCGAACTACAAAAAGTAACAATCGGACCTTTTTCGGTAATTACAGGCTTTGGGGTGCATGCAGTCCCCTCTCTCGCTGTTCGAATTGAATCATCAAGGGGGATCCTGACCTATTCCGGTGATACTGAATACAATGATAGCCTGCTTGAGATGGCTAAAGGTGCAGACCTTTTTTTATGTGAAGCAAATTATCTGAATGAAGATATTGAACTTGGCTTGCCCAATCACCTGAGCTCTGCTCAGGCTGCCCGGGCAGCTTCCGCAGCAGGTGTTAAAAGATTAATACTAACCCATCACCATCCTGAAAGAGATCTTCAGTTAGCACTGGCAGAAGCTGAAAAATACTTTCCTGGAGCTGAATTGGCCCGTGAAGGAGCTAGATACAGTATAGGTATTATATAATTAATTATCACAGGAGGGTTCGCTGATGAAAAAGGAAAAATCAATCCGGCAAAAGCAAGGCTTCTCGGTTTTTGCGCCGGCAGTTATCTTGAAACTTCACCGCTTAACCTGCAGCTTGGCTACACACTGAAAGAATAATTTATTTGCACTTTTTGATATGTAAGGGTTCGGTTGCCAACCCGCTTTCTGTCGGGGTATAATGACTGTAATTACCAGTTACTTCCGTCTATTTTTTATCTTTTTGCTGAAATGAGTGACTTAGATGAGTGACTTTAATACCTTGTTAAGAAAATTACCGGCGATAGATTCCCTTTTGCGTGATCCGCTTCTAGAAGAGGCGCTGCTTTATATCCCGAGGAGGCAGGTTCTTCAGGCTGCTCAGGATGCAGTGGATTTATACCGCAAACTGATTAACGAACACAGAGATAACCCCGGGCAGCTGGGAAAAATCGATCTTTCTGCTGGTTCAATAGCTGAAACAGCTCTCGAACTGGCCAGAAAATATGCTGAAACAAACCTGAAAGCCTTGATCAATGCAACCGGTGTTGTCATTCACACCAACCTGGGAAGGGTTCCCCTGGCCCGTTCTGCAGTCAACGCGCTAATCGCAGTTGCCGAAAACTATAACAACCTCGAGTTGAATTTGGAAACCGGCAAACGGGGTTCACGTCAGGTCCATGTTGAAGAACTGATCTGTGAGCTTTGCGGATCTGAAGCTGCTTTAACGGTCAATAACAATGCTGCTGCAGTATTTCTTGCCTTAAATACAATAGCCTCGGGAAGGGAAGTAATCGTTTCCCGCGGTCAGCTGGTAGAAATCGGCGGCTCCTTCCGTATACCGGAGATAATGAAAGCCAGTGGAGCCCGCCTGGTAGAAGTTGGTACGACCAACAAGACCTACCTCCGTGATTACGAAGCGGCAATAAACGAGAATACCGCAGCATTGTTGAAAGTGCATACCAGTAATTACCACATGATCGGTTTTACGGCAGAGGTCGAAACATCAGAGTTATCAGCGTTGGCCCAAAAATATAACATTATATCTATTGAAGATCTGGGCAGTGGAGTAATGCTGGATCTGGAACAATTCAAACTGCCGGCAGAACCCCGGATTCAGGACAGCATCAAAGATGGTGCAGATATTGTCACGTTTAGTGGTGATAAAATGCTCGGTGGCCCCCAGGCCGGAATTCTGGTCGGACGAAAGGACCTGATTACCTATATGCGCAGTAATCAACTTGCCAGGACACTGCGGGTTGATAAATTTACCCTGGCTGCATTGGAAGCAACACTGCGCCTCTACCTTGACGAAAAAACAGCAGCGAATAATATACCCGTTTGGCGAATGCTGACCGCTGAACCGCAATTATTAAACGAGCGTGCCGGTAAAATCGCCGCTCAGTTTTCTGCAGCGATCCCCGGGTTCAAGGTTTCGGTAATCGAAGGGTTTTCGAAAGTTGGCGGTGGGGCCCTGCCTACTGCCGACCTGCCCACATCACTTGTTTCTATCAGCTTCAGCGCCAGTGATCTAAACTCTGAAAAAGTTGTTGAAAAACTCCGTTCCGGCCATCCACCGGTGATCGCCCGCCTTCAGCAGGAAAGCCTGCTCTTTGATCCCCGGACTATTTTTGAAGAGCAGGAAGATCTACTGGTTGAAGCTGTGAAAGATGCTTTTGCAGGGTTGGATTAAAGATAACCTTCATACGGGAGAATGAGAATATTGGATGATCTGATTATTGGCACGGCCGGCCATGTTGATCACGGTAAAACGGTTCTGATCAAGGCTCTGACCGGTGTCGATACTGACCGCCTTCAGGAAGAAAAAGAGAGAGGTATTTCCATCGATCTTGGGTTTGCGCCATTCCGCCTGCCCGGGGGCAGGCTTGCCGGAGTAGTTGATGTCCCCGGCCATGAAAGATTTATTCATAATATGCTGGCCGGAGCAGCCGGAATGGATCTGGTTATGCTGGTTGTTGATGCTTCAGAAGGAGTAATGCCCCAGACCAGGGAACATCTCGATATTTTGGAGCTTCTGGGCATAAAAAACGGTATAGTGGTAATCACCAAGATCGATCTGGTCGAGGAAGATTGGCGTGAACTTGTCAGGGAAGAGATCGGCGAAGAACTTAAGGGAACTTTTCTGGAGGAAGCTCCCATTCATGCTGTTTCGGCGATCAGCGGCGAGGGAATCGAAGAGCTCAAAGATTTAATAGATCGTCAGACGACAGGAATAAAACCAAGAAATACCGCCGGGCCGCTTCGCCTGCCTGTTGACCGTTCCTTCGTCATAGCCGGATTTGGAACGGTTATTACCGGGACCCTGATCCAGGGATCGGTTAAGGTAGGCGATACTGTTGCTGTGGTCCCGCCTGGCGTGGAAGCAAGGGTCCGCAATATCCAGGTTCATGATGATGATCTTAAGGAAGCCAGGGCCGGAACCAGGGTTGCCCTGAACCTGTCAGGTCTTGAAAAAAGCCAGATTATGCGTGGCAGCGTGGTCAGCGTTCCCGGGTTTTACCGGGAAACAGGATTGATCGATGTTTCTGTGGAACTACTCCCCCGGGCTGCGAGGGGATTGAAAAACCTCGATCCCGTTCATTTCTTTTTAGGCACCGCCCGCAGCGTAGCCAGGGTACTGCTGCTGGACCGGGATGAACTCAAACCAGGTGAAAAAACTCTTGCCCAGTGCCGCCTTGATAAGCCCCTGGTTACTGAAAGAGGAGACCCTTTTGTCATTCGCTCCTATTCGCCCATGACCACGATTGGTGGAGGGAAAGTTCTTGATCCTTACCCTCAGCGCCACCGCCGTTTTCGCGAACAGGTTATAAACAGCCTGCTGGAACTTGATTCTGCTGCTGCTGGTGACGATGATACTGTAATCGTCCGCCGGAAGCTGGAAGAACTGATCATTGCCGACATAAACCGCCTGGCCAGGGAAACTCGTCTTGACCAAACTAAAGTAGGGAAAATGGTTGAAACGCTTGTTTCAAATGACGAAGCAGTTCCGCTGGGCAGTTCATTTGTTCTTTCTGCTGTTCTGAATAATGTTGCTGACAAATTGGTAGATGAACTACAAAAAGTACATTCGCGACAGCCGCTCTCACCGGGCATGTCGAGGGCAAGCCTGAAGGGGTTTTTACCGGGAGGGATCAGCCAGCGTGATTACGATGCCCTTCTGGATAAACTGCAGACGGAAAAGAAAGTGGCATCCAGGGGAGAATATGTTTCTATACATGGTTATCAACCGGAACCCTCGGCAGTCGATCAGAACAAACTGGATACAATAATTGATTTATACCGAAAGAGCGGGCTGCAGCCTCCAGGTTTAAGAGAAGTTCTTGAAAAATCAGGGTTGAAACAGGATCGTAAGGATGAGTTCTTTAATTACCTGCAGGGCAAAAAAGTACTTTACAAAGTAACTGACGAGCTCTTCTTTCATAAGGATGCTTACGAGGAAGCCCGCTTGATAATTGCCGAACATTTCAGGACCAATGCTAAAATGACTCTGGCTGAATTCAGGGACAAGAGCGGCACTTCCCGAAAGTTTGCCCAGGCGCTTCTTGAGCACTTTGATCAGGTGAAGTACACCAGGCGTGTTGAAGATTACAGGGTTCTGCTTGCTCCAAAATAAAAAGATAAAGGCGGTGATTACAATCGATCGCAAAGAGATAAGATTGACAAGCATGACTTCGAGCGCCGGCTGAGCGGCCAAAATCGGGCCTGAGGCCCTGGCGCAGGTTCTGCGCCGCCTGCCTAAGTTTGATGATCCCAACTACCTGAACCGGGAACAGCATTTTTCCGATGCGGGGATCTACCGTATATCCGAAACTGAAGCCCTGGTTCAGACTGTTGATTTTTTTACGCCGATTGTAGATGATCCCTATACTTTTGGGCAGATTGCCGCCGCCAACGCGCTTAGCGACGTATACGCCATGGGAGGCCGACCGTTAACAGCGCTGAACATCATCTGTTTTCCGGTATCCTGCCAGCCGCTGGAGATCATGGAAGAGATCCTGCGCGGCGGATATGATAAGGTAAGCGAAGCCGGAGCGGTTGTTGTTGGCGGGCACAGTATCGAGGATCAGGAACCGAAATACGGTCTCTCCGTGACCGGCCTGGTTTACATTGACCGCCTTATTACCGGCAGTGGAGCCCGTCCGGGTGATATTCTGGTATTAACCAAGCCTCTGGGTACGGGAATCATTGCAACTGCTATCAAGGGCGAGATTCTGCGGGAACAAGACGCTTCTGTGGTGGTTGAAGGGATGACTGCCCTCAATGCCTCTGCATCACGGGCAATGGTTGAGATCGGTGTTTCGGCCTGTACAGACATAACAGGATTCAGTCTGCTGGGTCACCTGCATGAAATGCTTCTTTCCAGCCAGGTTTCAGCTGAGATTGAATTTAAAAAAGTGCCTCTCTATCCGTCGGTCAGAGAGATGGTTTCAATGGGCATGATACCCGGAGGAGCTTACCGTAATCTTGAATATATGAAAGGGCAGATCACCTGGAAAGGACCGGAAGAGGTAAAAGACGATGAACTGATGATATTATCCGACCCGCAAACTTCGGGCGGTCTTCTGGTTGCCCTGCCTGAAGAGAAGGCGGAGCAATTCCGGAAGATTTTAAAGAGCAATGGGGAAGCCGGAACTATAATTGGACGAATCACGGAGGGACAACCCGGGACAATTACAATTTGCTGATATTATATGCTCCATTACATAATATCTGTTTTGTCAAATCGCTTGACAGGGTAAATATTTGTTCATGTTAAATATTTATGAATTTAAAATTTAAAGCAGGATATATTATGAGAAATGTCGAAATCCTCTAATATAGCCTGCTTTTATCGCAATTGTCATACAATTTAAATTTATTGCTATTAAAGAGAGGTGTTGCCGGAGGTTATTTTTCTATGCCGGAACCGGCCGATTGCTCTATTGATGCCGGTGAGACTACTTTGAACTAATTATTTCATGATGCGGGGTATGCTAATGAGTACCGAAAGCCAGACATTCACCGAAAAATATGATCTGCTTGGTTGTATCCAATGCGGTCGCTGTACCGGGGGCTGTCCGGTTACTGTCCGGGCCGATCTCAATGTGCGCCGCTTTGTATACGACGCGTATAACGAAGAGAAGCTCGATGAACTGGCCAGGCTGGCGGAAATTTGGGATTGCACGGCCTGCCATACCTGTGCTGTCCGCTGCCCCAAGGGCTTGAAGCCGCTGGAAGTTTTGATTGGCTTACGGACCATGATTGTTGAAAGCGGAAAAGTTGAACCGACAGTCCGTGATGCGCTGCAGAGCGTTTTGCTTGAAGGTAACCCCTGGGAAAAATCGAGAGCAGCCCGAACCGATTGGATGGAAGGTCTTGATGTTAAAATAGCCGAGCCGGGTGTAGCCGTTGAGAACCTTTTCTTTGTCTGCTGCACCATTGCTTATGACCCGAGGGTTCAGGCTATTGCCAAGAATATGGTTCGAATCCTGAATAAAGCCGGAATCGATTATGCCTTCATTGACGAGAATGAAAGCTGCTGCGGCAGTGAGGTCTTTACCCTCGGCGAAGAAGGCCTTTTTGAAATGCTGGTTGAGGATAATACAGAGTTTCTGAATGAATTTACCGCTGATAGAATTGTTACATTATCTCCTCATTGCTTTACCACATACAGAACCCACTACCCGGATCTGAAAAGTCCGGTTATTCATTACACCCAATTGCTCGATCAACTGGTAACCGAAGGGAAACTATCCTGGAAGGGTGATCTCCAGAAGAAGATTGTCTTTCACGATCCCTGCTATCTGGGTAAACAGGGGGGAGTATTTGACGAGCCCCGTCGTCTGCTCCAGGGCATACCCGGCGTTGAACTTCTCGAATTTGACCGCCGTCGTGAACGCAGCCTCTGCTGTGAGGGCGGCGGGGGTAAGATGTGGGTTGAGTCTCAATCGAAAAAAGAGCGGCTGGCCGAAACACGAATCAAGGATGCTAAAGCTCTCGGTGCCGATATCGTTGCCGTGGCCTGCCCATTCTGTGTTCTAACCCTGGAAGATGCCATGAAAGGCCTCGGTTATGAGGAAGAGATGAGGGTGGCTGAAATTATGGAATTACTGGGGGATTTTGTTGACGCCTGATAGGCTTAAATATTGACAGGAGGTGGAGTGATTTATGAAGACTTTTGTCTGTATCAAATATGTGCCAGATACTTCAGAAGCTGAAGTTAAGGTCAATCCCGACGGTATAACCGTTGACAGCAGCCGTTTTTCATTTGACATTAACGATGCTGATAATTATGCCGTTGAGGAATCTGTTCTTATTAAAGAAAATAAGGGTGGCGAGATCACTGTTGTTTCGATTGGCCCAAAACAGTCGGATGTAATGATCCGGATGGCTATGGCCAAGGGCTGTGACCGTGCTGTTCGGATCGAAGATGACAGGGTCGCCGTCCATGATCCCCTTATGGTGGCCAAAGTGCTGGCCGGTGCTGTAAAAGGCGAAGAATTCGACCTTGTCCTGACCGGGTGTATGGCTACAGATGACGGACACATGTCTACCGGTGTTGCGCTTGCCGAGGAACTCGGTGTAAACCATGCTTCCATGGTAAAGAAAGTCGAGGTTCTTGATGGAAAAGTTAAAGCTCACCGGGAGCTGGAAGGGGGACTGATGGAAGTCGTTGAGCTTGAACTTCCGGCAGTTTTGACCATCCAGACCGGCATAAATGAACCTCGTTATGCTCCCATTCGCGGTATTCGCGAAGCTCAGAAGAAAGAACTTAAAGTAGTAAAACTTGAAGATCTCGGGGTCGATCCTGCAGAAGTAGACAGTGATGCCTCGATGGTCATCCTTGAGAAACTCTATATTCCGGAGGTTGAATCCTCTGCTGAATTTATTGAAGGCGAACCCGACGAGAAAGCCGAAAAACTGGCTTCCATACTGGTTAAAGGAGGCTTGGTATAATGGGTAATATTCTGGTATTGGCGGAACACCGCCAGGGAACACTGAGAGATGTTTCATTTGAAATGCTTGCTGTCGCTCCCAAACTGGCTCAGGATATGGGCGGCGAAGTAATGGTTCTTCTTATCGGTAGCGGTATGGACAGTTTGGCCCAGAAGGTTGCCGGATACGGGGTCAAGGTAGCGGTTATCGATGATCCTTTATTTGAAAACTTTAATGCTGAAAAGTATCAAAAAGTGCTTTCAGCCCTGATTGATGATCTCAAACCTTCTGTCGTGATGACCGGTCATACTTCCCAGGGTGTTGATTTTATGCCTGCCCTGGCTGTTGAGAAAAAACTTCCCCTGGTTGCCGAGGCAGTTGCCCTTGAATATGAAGGTGGGGCTTTAAAAGCAACCCGCCAGCTCTATTCGGGCAAGGTTAATGCAACCGTTGTTTTCAAGCCTGCAGATACATATTTGGTGACAATCCGGGAAGGTGTTGTCGAAGCCCCGGAACCGTCAGCAGCAGGGGCGGTAGAAAAACTTGATTCCCCCCTGAAAGAAGATGTAGCCTATCGTAAATTTGTTGAGTACATTGAAGCCGAGGTAGGCGATGTTGATATAACCCAGTCGGATATTCTCGTTGCCGTAGGCCGCGGTTTGAAGGAAGATAAAAACCTGCCGCTGGTCGAGGAACTGGCTAAAGCAATTAAAGCTGATATCGCCGGTTCCAGGGCTGCTACCGATGCCGGTTGGATACCTCATGACCGCCAGGTGGGAACATCTGGAAAATCAGTCAAACCCAAGCTGTACATTGCTATGGGTATATCCGGCGCATTTCAGCATATAGCCGGTATGAAAGGGGCAAAAACGGTTGTTGCCATCAATAAGGATCCGGAAGCTCCGATTTTTACCGTCGCCGACTACGCCATAGTCGATGATATGTTCAAGGTTGTGCCCAAGCTGACCGAGAAGTTGAAAGAGATGAAAGGCTAAGCTTAATTGTTGGGCCCAATCTTTGCGGGAGGATGAATAACCAGATGACGGAGAAACCGAAAGTGGGCGTCTATGTTTGCCACTGTGGCATTAATATTGCCGCAACGGTTGACGTGGAAACAGTTGCAGATTATGCAAAAAAGCTGCCTAACGTGGCTGTGGCACGGACCTATTCATATATGTGTTCTGACCCGGGGCAGACGTTGATTAAGAAGGACATTGAAGAAATGGGATTGAACAGGGTTGTTGTTGCCTCCTGTTCGCCCCGTATGCACGAACCTACCTTCCGGAAAGCGATTCAGGAAGCGGGGGTAAACCCCTATTTCCTCGAAATGGCCAACATAAGGGAACAATGTTCATGGGTGCATGAGAATATTGATGAAGCTACCGCCAAGGCAAAAAAACTGGTGGCTGCTTCAGTGGCCAAAGTCAGAGTGCTTGAGCCTCTGGAAGCCAAGGAGGTTGATGCCGAACCGTCAGCCCTGGTTATCGGGGCCGGTATTGCCGGAATTCAGGCAGCCCTGGATATTGCCGATGCAGGATTCAAGGTTTATCTAGTCGAAAAAAGTCCATCTGTCGGAGGCCGTATGGCCCAGCTTGATAAAACTTTTCCGACCCTTGACTGTTCGGCCTGTATCCTCACACCAAAGATGGTTGACTGTGCCAATCACCCCAATATTGAACTGATGAGCTATTCAGAAGTGGAGGAAATTAACGGGTTTATTGGCAATTTTGATGTTAAGGTGCGCCAAAAAGCGCGTTATGTCGATTTTGACCGGTGTACCGGCTGCGGCGACTGTGCAGCCAACTGCCGGGTTAAGGATCGCTTCCCCAGTGAATTTGACCAGGGAATGGGCAAACGATCGGCTGTTTACCTGCCTTTCCCCCAGGCAGTTCCGGCAAAGTATACCATTGATCCGGAACAGTGCCTCTTTTTGACCAAGGGAAAATGCGGTAAAAACCCCAAGTGTGCCGAGGTTTGCCAGGCCGGTGCAATCGATTTTGAACAGACAGATGAATTTGTTGAGTTCAAGGTCGGGGCAATCATTGTTGCTACAGGATTCGATCCCTTTGATGCATCGCGCAAACCTGAATATGGTTACAGTGATTATCCCAACGTGATCACCGGCATGGAGATGGAGCGGCTGGTTTCCGCATCCGGGCCGACCGGAGGTAAGATCAAGGTCTTCAATGGTGAAGAGGAGATCGAACCTAAAGAGGTCGCTTTTATCAAGTGCGTCGGTTCAAGGGATGCCAGTGTGGGTAACGAGTACTGTTCCCGGGTCTGCTGTATGTATGTGGCCAAGCAGGCACATCTTCTCCGGGATAAACTGCCCGATGCCAACATCCGGGTTTATTATATGGATGTCAGGGCTTTCGGTAAGGGATACGAGGAATTTTATGATCGTGTCCGCCGTGAGAATGTCCGCTATATCAGGGGTAATCCCTCAGAAATATTCAAGAGAGGCAATAAGCTGGTAGTAAAGGTTGAGGATACCTTAACCTCCACTCCCCTTGAAGACGAAGTAGATCTGGTCGTGCTGGGCGTTGGCCTCGAACCGAGAGCTGATATGCGCCAGGTAATGGACCTGCTCAGGCTTTCCCAGTCACCGGACCGCTTTTTCCTGGAAGCTCATCCGAAGCTGAGGCCGGTTGATACGGCGACAGACGGTGTGTTTTTGGCCGGATGCTGCCAGGGGCCGAAAGATATACCTGACACTGTAGCTCAGGCCAAGGGTGCTGCATCATCGGCCATGATTCCCCTGGCCCGGGGCAAGGTTTCCATCGGTGCCCAGGTGGCCATCGTTAATGAAGCAACCTGCCGGGGCTGTGCATTCTGTGTAAACATATGCCCCTATACGGCTATCGAGTTGGTAACAATTAATAGATTTGGTAACGAGGTTGAGGTCGCCCGGGTTAATGAAGCCCTCTGTAAAGGCTGCGGCTCTTGTTCGGCTGCCTGCCTTTCCGATTCTATACAACCAAAATCATTCCGCGATCGTCAGATCTTACCACAGATAGCGGCATTGGGGGTCATGAAATGAGTGCAAACGGTGAACCTAACATTGTAGCTTTTCTCTGTAACTGGTGTTCATATGCCGGTGCTGATCTGGCTGGAACCAGCCGAACTCAGTATCCATCGAATATTCATGTAATCAGGGTTATGTGCTCCGGGAGGGTTAACCCGCTCTATGTAATGAATGCTCTTCAGCAGGGTGCTGACGGTGTGCTTGTTTCAGGTTGCCACCCCGGTGATTGCCACTACATGGAAGGCAATTACTATGCCCGCCGGCGTTTCGGAATTCTCAAAGATCTGATGGAATTCGTCGGTGTGGATCCCCGCCGGTTTCATATGAGTTGGGTTTCCGCTTCTGAGGGGCACAAATGGAAAGAAGTTGTAGAAAAAACGGTTGAAGACGCCCGTGAAGCCGGACCTTTCGATGGTTTCAGGCGGCGGAAGATCGACTGGTAGGGGGTAATTAATTATGGATATTGAACAGCTGCGTAAAATTGCATCAGAAGTAGTAGCCCGGGATGATGTAAAATGCCTGATTGGTTGGAAAAAGGGTTCTTACGGTTACAGAATAGCCCCCGCCTTTGTGGAAGATACTGAAGAAACTGCTGATCTTATTTTTTCACCGCTCTGTACTGCTAACCTGGCTACATACCTGACTCTGGTTGAAAAACTGCCGGTACCCCGAGGCCAGGAACCCGATACCCGAAAAGTAGCCTTGATGGTAAAGGGTTGTGACAGCAGGGCTGTAACCCAGCTGATAGTTGAAAAAGGCATAAGTCGGGAAGATGTTGTGGTTATCGGCTGCCCCTGTCCCGGAGTTGTTGATGCCAAATTGCTGGCGGAGAAATATCCCGAGACGGAGGAAGCTGCAGAGGTTAAGTGGAATGGAGACGGCTTTCTGCTGATCCGTGGTGGTGAAGAGATCAAGATAGCACGGGATGAAGTTCTGGCCGAAAAATGCCGCCTCTGCCGCTATCCCAACCCTGTCATCAGCGATCTAATGCTTGGTGAACCGGTTAAGCCCTGGGATGTTCCGGAAGACAGCGGAGTGGTGGAAATTGAAGAAAAAAGTATACAGGAACGTTGGTCTTACTGGTTGGAAGAATTCGACAAATGTATACGCTGCTACAGTTGCAGAAATGTCTGTCCATTATGCTACTGCCAGGACTGTATACTGGATCGTCTAAACCCGACCTGGATCAATCGTGCAGTCAACTTTTCCGAGAATACTGCTTATAATATCTCACGGGCATTTCATCTTGCCGGACGCTGCATTGAATGCGGTGAATGCGAGCGGGTATGCCCGGCAAATATACCCCTGGGAAAATTGAATCGTAAGCTTGCCAGGGAAGTGCGGGAAAAATACGGTTTTGAACCCGGCATAGATCCCGAGGGTGAACCGTTCCAGGCCAGCTACAAGCCTGATGATCCCGAGGACTTCATTCTTTAGAGGTGGGTGATATGTCAGCGATGCTGTTAAATAAGGAGAAATGGCCGGAATTTATCGGAAAGTTGGCCGGGAAAAACCTCTGGGCGCCGCAGGCCGAGGGAGACGCCATGCATTTTGCCCAGGTAAAAGAGGGTGAAACTCCCGGTCTTGATTTCGGTAATACCAGGGTTCCCCCGAAAAAGTTTATATTCCCCCAAACAGAAACAATGTACCGTTTTCAACTGGGCGGCACAAATATTGAAGAACCGGTAATAGACGATGAGGTTGTCGTTTTGGGGATCCGGCCCTGCGATGCCAGGGCAAATAAAATAATTGAAAAACTATTCAAATGGGATGTGGACGATCCTTACTTTCTGGCGAGGCAGGAGAAGGTTACCCTGATCGGCCTAACCTGCACAGAACCGGGTTTGAACTGTTTCTGCCCTTCTGTGGGCGGAGGACCGGCTTCCACCGATGGACTGGATATATTGATCACTGATCTGGGTGAAAATTATTACCTGGAAGCTCTCACAAATAAGGGTGAAAAACTGCTTGGTGAAGCCGGGGATCTAATGGTGGAAGATAAGGGTGATGGTGCAAAAGCAAAGGAAAAACTTGTTGCGGCAGCTGAGAAAAAAATTAATAGAACTGTTGATACGAAAGGAATCCCGGAAGGGCTGCCCGGATTATGGGAAGACCCTCTCTGGAAACGAGTATCTGCTTCATGTCTTGGCTGTGGAACCTGTACTTATCTTTGCCCGACCTGTCACTGCTTCGATATCCAGGATGAAATAGAAGGATTTGATGCCAGGCGCTGCAGGATGTGGGATTCATGCATGTTTGAAGAATATACCCTTCATACATCAGGGCATAATCCACGGCCGACCCGCCGGGAGCGGACCAGGAACAGAATTAATCATAAATACAACTACTATGTCGATAAGTTTGATGTTATAGCCTGCGTGGGGTGTGGCCGGTGTATTAACCTCTGCCCTGTCAATATCGACATTGTTGAAATACTAAGGCAGGTGAAGGAGGCGCTATGACAACCACAGGTAATCCTTATATCCCTCATTTAGCTACCGTTGAGGAAACTTGGTATGAAACCGGCGGTGAGCGCTGTATCAAGACATTCAAAGTCGTATTTGACGAAGAAAAGGTTCGGGAAGCCTGGAGCCATCGTCCGGGACAATGCGCCATGATCGGAGTTCTTGGAGAAGGCGAAAGCATGATCTCCATATCCTGCTCACCTACCGAAGGTAAATTTCTCCGTTTCTCGGTAATGCGCATGGGTAAAGTTACCCAGGCCCTTCACCAGCTTGAAGCCGGAGATAAGATGATGGTTCGCGGCCCTTACGGGAACAGCTTCCCCATTGAAGACTGGCAGGGCAAACAGATCCTGACTATCGGAGGAGGGATCGGGCAGGCGCCCTTAAGGCCGATCGTCGAATTTGTAAAAGCCAACCGGGATAAGTATGCCGGATTGACCATGATCTACGGTGCAAGGACTTCGGGAGATCTCTGCTTTAAAGGCGAGTTTGAAGAGATGAGCAAATCCGATGATCTCTCCTGTCACCTGACTATTGACGTTGAAGAGGAAGAATGGGAGCATAATGTGGGATTTGTTCCCCAAATGCTTCTCGACCTGAATCCATCACCTGAAAATACGATCGCCATTACCTGCGGCCCGCCGATCATGATCCGTTTTGTTTTGGAAAACCTGAAAAAACTCGGTTTCGAAGATGAACAGATCTACACAACCCTTGAAAACCGGATGAAATGCGGCATCGGCAAATGCGGCCGCTGCAACGCAGGCAACATGTATGTCTGCAAAGACGGCCCCGTTTTCTGTTACGCCGTTCTAAAAGACATCCCCGAAGCCTTCGCCTAATCACCAGACAAGGGGACAGGGACTTGTCTGACGTTCCTAACCACCTGAGAATGATTCAGACAGGGGGACAGGGACTTGTCTGATACTTAACAACTTCCTTGATTTCCTTTTTGTTATAATCTAAATTATTTTTTAATAAATCACCAGACAAGTCCCTGTCCCCCTGTCTGGTTTTTTGTTAGATTGCCGGACAAGTCCCTGTCCCCTTGTCTGGGGTATCTTCTTCTTGTTACTCTTCAACTGTTGTGCTAAGATTTATTTAACTTCTTTGGAGGTAGGATATATTGGAACAATATGGACTGATTTTAGAGAATAAGGAGAAAACCGCTTTGGTTAGTCTGCAACGACACCTGGTTTGTGAGAATTGTGGTCGCTGTGGGATATTAAGCGGAGCAAATAAAAAAGAGATGATTGTTGAAGCCCTGAACCCGATCGATGCCGAAAAAGGGCAGCGAGTTATGATGGAAAGCAATGACCGCCAGATACTTTTCCTTTCCTTTATGCTCTACCTGGTCCCGCTGGGTGGACTCGTGGCCGGAATTTTTGTCTGGCTTGGACTGGCGAATTTGATCGGTCTTGAAGGCAGTCAGGATCTATTTGCTGTCGCTGCCGGTCTTTTATTGATGGTCATTGTTTTTGTTGTGATTCGATCATGGGATCGGAGAGTTAAAGATGATCCAAGATATAAACCGGTAATAACCGAAATCATCGAAGAAGATCCCTTCTGCACCCCGAATGAGTAATAGACAGATCTATAAGGAGGATACATCATTATGAAGACTTACAATGTAGCAGTGGTCGGAGCAACCGGCATGGTTGGCCAGAAAATGATTGAGGTTTTGGTAGAAAGAAAATTTCCCTACAACAACTTAAAACTGCTGGCATCCTCCCGTTCAGCAGATCAGAATGTTACAGTCGATGGAAAATCATATAAAGTAGAAGAACTATCAAAAGGTTCACTTGATGGAGTGGACTTTGCCTTTTTTAGCGCCGGAGAGTCTATCAGTAAAGAACACAGCCCGGAAGCGGCGAAAGCGGGAACGATCATCATCGATAACAGTAATGCCTTTCGCATGGAAAAGGATGTTCCCCTGGTTGTTCCCGAGGTTAACCCCCAGGCTGTTTTCAGCCACAAAGGGATAATTGCCAATCCAAACTGTTCAACAATCCAGATGGTTGTTGCCCTCGAGCCCCTTCACCGCAAAGCTACTTTGAAACGGGTTGTTGCATCGACTTACCAGGCAGTGTCAGGCGCGGGGAAGGAAGCGGTTGAAGAGCTGTTTGAACAGAGCAGGGCACATCTGGCCGGAGAAGCGGTCAATGCAGAATATATCCCCCACAAGGGAGCTTTGCGCAGCTATCAGCTGGCCTTTAACTGTGTTCCGCAGATCGATATATTTGTTGATAATGGATATTGCAAAGAAGAAACCAAGATGATCAACGAAACCAGAAAGATAATGAACCTGCCGGATCTGGCGATAACCACTACCACGGTCAGGATTCCGGTGGTTACAGGTCATTCAATAGCCCTTAATGTTGAGTTTGAAGAACCAATCTCACCTGATGAAGCAAAAGTATTATTAAAAGAAACTCCAGGGGTTGCGGTTCTGGACAACCCTGAGCAACTTGAATACCCAACGCCTCTTGCTGCCGCGGATTACGATGATGTATATGTGGGACGGATCCGCCAGGATTTTTCAGTTAAAAACGGTTTAAATCTCTGGGTTGTTTCCGATAATATCCGAAAAGGAGCAGCGACCAATTCAATACAGATTGCAGAATTGCTGATATCTGGATAAGGTCCGAATAAACTTTTAGGGAGGTACTCCATGATGAGCAGGTTGGTACGGATCGCTTTAATTCAGGCGAAACATGAAGTGAATGGCGACGAACCGGTGGCGAAACACAAGGAAACAGCGATAGAGAAACATCTGAAAATGATTAAAGAAGCAGCTGAAAAGAAAGCGCAGATTGTTTGTCTGCAGGAGATTTTCTACGGTCCTTATTTTTGTGCCGAGCAGAATACCAAGTGGTATGAATCAACGGAAAAGATACCGGACGGACCGACAACAAAGCTTATGCAGGAGCAGGCTAAAAAGTATGGAATAGTTCTGGTCGTGCCCATGTATGAAGAAGATATTACAGGCGTATATTTCAACACAGCGGCAATCATTGATGCAGACGGAAAATACCTGGGTAAATTCCGTAAAATCCATATCCCCCATGTTCAGGCAGGAAAAACCCCGGCAACAGGATTCTGGGAAAAATATTATTTCAAACCGGGAAACCTGGGCCATCCTGTTTTCAACACCGCCTTTGCCAAGATTGGTGTTTACATCTGTTACGATCGTCACTTCCCGGAAGGACCGAGAATTCTCGGATTGAATGGAGCAGAAATTGTCTTCAACCCTTCAGCAACAGTTGCCGGTCTCTCAGAATATCTCTGGAAGCTTGAACAGCCGGCGCATGCAGTGGCAAATGCCTATTATGTCGGGGCGATAAACCGTGTTGGTGTAGAATCTCCCTGGGATATGGGACACTTCTACGGGAGCAGCTATCTCTGCGACCCGCGCGGCCAGTTCGTTGCTGAAGGCAGCCGGGAACAGGAAGAAGTTGTTATCGGTGATGCCGATCTGGAAATGATTCGTGAAGTAAGAAATGTTTGGCAGTTTTACAGGGATCGCCGGCCTGATTTTTATAAAGAGATCTGTGCTCCCTAAAGTAGCATGATTTTTTAAAATCCAATACCCGGGAGGTTAATGCAATGAAACTATTGATCCGGAATGGGCATGTGGTTACAGCGTCTGATGGTTACCAGGCTGATATCCTGGTAGAGGATGAAAAGATAGTTGCAATTGGGTCTGAATTGAAAACCGAGGCGGATGAGATCGTCGACGCAGAAGGCAAACTGGTAATACCCGGGGCTATCGACGTCCATACCCATTTAGACATGCCTTTCGGCGGAACGGTTACAGCAGATGATTTTACTACCGGAACAATCGCCGCTGCAGCGGGTGCTACTACCTGCATAGTTGATTATGCCCTGCAGACACCGGGAAAAACTCTCCAGGAAGCCCTTGATGCTTGGCATCAGAGAGCTAAAGGTAAATGTGCGGTAGATTACGGCTTTCATATTGCCGTGACCGATCTTACCGATGCAGTCTTGAATGAAATTCCAGTATTGATTAACAAGGGTTACCCTTCTTTCAAGGTTTTCATGGCCTATAAGGGAGTATTTCAGGTAGATGATGCGACGCTGTTGAAAGTATTGAAAAGAGCTGGGGAAGCAGGGGGGCTGGTTTTGGTTCACGCCGAAAATGGCGATGTCATCGACGTCCTGACCAAAGAGATGCTTGCCGCCGGCTTGACCGACCCGGTTTATCACGCGCTTAGCAGACCACCCGAAGCCGAAGAAGAAGCTGTTAACCGCTTCATTACCATGGCTGAATTAAGCGGATCTCCGGCTTACGTGGTTCATCTCAGCGATGCCGGAGCCCTGGGTAGGGTTGCTGATGCCCGGCTGCGCGGTCTGCCAGTATATGCTGAAACCTGCCCGCAGTATCTTTTCCTTGATCTGGATCGCTACTATGAACCCGACTTTGGGGGAGCAAAATATGTAATGTCGCCTCCACTCAGGGAATGCGGAAATGAAGAATATCTTTGGAGCGGCCTTGTATCCGGCAATTTGCAGGTTGTCGCCTCCGACCACTGTTCTTTCAACCTTAAAGGGCAGAAAGATCTTGGTAAAAGCGATTATACCAAAATTCCAAATGGCGCTCCGGGAGTTGAAACAAGGGTCCAGTTAACCTATAACGGGGGAGTAGTGGCCGGACGATTTTCCATTAATAAATTCGTTGACCTGGTCAGCACTGCTCCTGCCAAGCTGTTCGGCCTATACCCGCAAAAAGGGACTATTGCTGTTGGCAGTGACGCTGACCTGGTTATATTCGATCCCGTCAAAAAGTTTACTTTCAGCAGTCAGACACAGCACCAGAATGTCGACTATAACCCTTATGAAGGCTATGAAGGCCTGGGAGTTCCAGTTAAAGTTTATCTACGCGGACAGTTGGTTATTGATAACGGAAATTACGTGGGTACTGTCGGCGACGGCCGCTTCCAGCCCCGTACTCCTTTTAGCGGTCTGTAAGCTTTAATCATAGAAATCACTAATCCCGGTTATTTCAATTCAACCAGATTTCAGCTGAGTTTAACCGGGCTGATCTGAATTGTTTTTCAGGAGGAGATATAGAAGATGATAGTCGTAATGAATCCCGGCGCCGGAAAAGAAGAAGTAACAAGGATCACCGATAAATTAAAGAAAATGGGCTATGGGGTACACCTTTCCACTGGTGAAAACCGGACTGTAATCGGAGTTATCGGCCAGCGCCGTGAAGAAGTAGCCCAGGCGATGGAAGCAATGCCCGAGGTTGAAAAGGTTGTATTTATTAGCCGGCCCTATAAACTGGCCAGTAAAGAATTCCATCCTGAAAAAACGATAATCAAGATCGGTGAAGTAACGATTGGTGGCCCTGAACTGGTAATCATGGCCGGACCCTGTGCGGTTGAGAACGAGGACCAGCTTATGCAGGCTGCCCAGGCCATTAAAAAAGCAGGAGCGAAAATACTCAGGGCAGGAGCCTTTAAGCCGAGAACTTCACCATACAGTTTCCAGGGACTGGAGAAACAGGGTCTTCAATTTCTCGATGATGTCAGATCAAAAACAGGTTTACTGATTGTGACCGAGGTGATGGATCAGTTTACCGTCGGTGAAGTAGTCGAATGTGCCGATATAATCCAGGTTGGCGCACGGAATATGCAAAATTACTTTCTCCTCCGGGAACTGGGTAAAATTCGCAAACCCGTGTTGTTGAAAAGAGGGCTGTCAGCGACCATTGAGGAGTGGCTGATGGCCGCAGAATACATTTTAAGCGGAGGAAATTATGAAGTGATTCTCTGTGAGCGGGGTATCAGGACTTTTGAACCTTACACCCGTAACACCCTTGATATCAGCGCAGTGCCCCTCATAGCTCAGCTTAGCCACCTGCCAATAATCGTTGATCCCAGCCACGGAACCGGTGTATCCAGCCTGGTGCCTTCAATGAGTAAAGCGGCAATTGCTGCCGGTGCAGACGGCCTGATGATCGAGGTCCATCCCAATCCCCAGGAAGCGCTCTCTGATGGTCCCCAGTCATTAACCCCCCAACAGTTCAATGACCTGGTCAGCGAATTAAAAGGAGTGTCTCTAAGTGTCGGAAAAATTCTCTGATAAAAAGAGCTTCTACAAAAAAGTTGCACTGCTGGGAACCGGTTTGATCGGCGGCAGTATAGGAATGGCTCTCCGGGAAAATAACCTGGTTGGCAACATTACCTGTTACGACATCGACGATGTTGCTTCCCGTTTGGCTGTAGACAAGGGCGCTGCAGATTATAGGGCAGAATCGCTATCTGCCGCAGTCAGGGGGGCTGAATTAATCATCATTGCCGTGCCGGTGATGACTACTCCTGAACTGTTAAAAGAGATCCTTCCCGACCTGGAAAAAGGAGTTGTCATTACCGATGTTGGCAGCACCAAGAGTTCAGTTATGGCAACAGCAGAACAGCTTCTACCAGGTACCGCAACTTTCATCGGCGGCCATCCCATGGCCGGCTCCGAAGAAAGCGGTATAAACGGCGCAGATCCGGTATTACTGGAAAATGCTATCTATGTTTTGACCCCTCAAGAGGATACTCCAAAAGAGATTGTTGATAAGTTAAGTGACTTGTTCGAAGCAGCCGGCGCTCAGCCGATCATTCTCGATCCGCTAACCCACGATACGGTAGTTGCCCTGATCAGCCACCTGCCGCACATGACAGCGGCGGCACTGGTAAACAGTGTTGCCGGAAAGCCTGATATGGAACTGGTCCGGACTCTTGCCGCAGGAGGATTTCGGGACAGTACAAGAATTGCCCTGGGCAATCCTGATGTTTGGCGTGATATTTTTATCAGCAACCGCTGGGCGCTCTTGTCTGCCCTCAAAGCATTTAAAGAAAGTCTGGGCACCCTGGAAAAATACCTGACTGAACCGGATGCCGAATCAGTCCGGGAATACCTGCTTCAAGCCCGGGATTATCGCAAATCCATACCTCACAGGGGCAAAGGCATCCTTCCCGAGATTTTCGAACTGACTGTTCTTGTCCGTGATACACCGGGAATAATTGGCAAGGTAGCGACCTTGCTGGGAGAAGCAGGAATTAATATCGATGCAATCGAGATAGTTCATGTGAGAGAACTTGCCGGAGGTAGTGTCAGACTCGGCTTCAGGAGCAGGGATCAGCATAAAAAAGCGCTCGATCTGTTGAACGAGCGCGGTTATCATACATACAGCAGGTAATAATTACTTATAATCGGGAATATATTTTTTCCTGTTCAGCAGCGAGCTGAGCCAGAGTATGAGCTTCCAGTTCATTCTTGATAGCGTCTCTTACACTTACCCAAACCGGTCTGGTTACACAGATGGGTGAGCGATCACATGTTGATTCATCATCAACACAATCTACCGGAGCAAGTGAACCCTCAATACTTTCAATAATTTGATAAAGGGTTAATTGTTTAGGGTCAATATTCAGGTGATATCCCCCGCGACTCCCTTTCTGGGTTCTCACATAACCTTTCACCCTCAGCGGAGCCATTATCTGTTCCAGATATTTAACTGATACACCCTGTTTGTTGGCTATATCATTTAGCTGGATCGGTTCAACCTTGTAGTTCATAGCGAGTTCAATCATCGCCCTGGTTGCATAACGGACTTTCGTGGATAACTTCAAAATAGTTACCTCCATGTGAAAATAATATTTTATCGATTTCATTAATAGGAGTATTCGCTCTAATTCTAACCTTGAGCGTTCATTTTGTCAAAAAAATTACTGTTTTTTTTGAAGACTGGAAATAAATGGTATGTATTGTTTATTAATTCACAAAGACGGGCGGTACTGCAATATTTCAGTACCGCCCTACCAAATTTTTAGTTTCTATTTAATTTTTAAATTTAATCTTCGTACTTGAAAGAGACATTAAGCTTGACTCTGAAGATAATTTTCCCATCTTCAATCTTCAGATCCAGCTCCTGAACTTCTGCAACCCTTAGGTCTCTCAGTGACTTGGAGGCTTTTTCAACAGCTCCCCGGGCAGCATCTTCCCAGGACTTGTCACTGGTTCCGATTATCTCGACTACTTTATAAACGCTGTTCATTATCTTTTCCTCCTTCTAGATTAATTGGCTTAATTTTATTTTACAAAAAATTCATATACAAGTCAAAATTCAATTAATTATCATTCCATTCAGCAAGAAATTAACAGAGCTTATTGACTTGATCCCAGAGCTTTATGTGATAGAATACAGGAAAGAGAGCTGAGGGAGGAAACATCCAGTGATTAAAATGGAAGTAAAAACTGTTACGGCGGATCAGGGCGGCAATTTTCTGGTCCTGTTAATGGATGACGAAGAAAAAAAAGTTTTGCCCATATCGATCGGTCCTCTTGAGGCACAGGCCATTGCCCTTGTACTGCAGGGAGAAACACCACCACGTCCGTTAACTCATGATCTATTAAAGACATTTTGTGAACAACTCGGGGCCGTTGTCGAAAAGATAGTAATTACAGATATCAAGGATAGCACCTTTTATGCAGAAATTTATATGAAGCATAATGGTGTGGATTTAATTTTCGATTCAAGACCGAGCGATGCAATTGCCCTTGCTTTGCGTGTAGAAGCACCGATATTTATGGCCACCAAGATGGTTGAGTTTACCTATGATTACCAGGATATAATCGCCCGCGATGGCGGTGGAGATGAAACACTCCACTGATATCTGAATTATATAACCAGCAAATTTATCCTTTACTTGCCTGCTCAACTGCTGCCGGTGCGATATATTTAACCTTGGAGATCTGGACAAGAATTACCCCGCCCAGGATCACTGCTGCTGCAATAATGCTTCTCAATGTAATCTCTTCCTGAAGAATCAGCGCTCCCAGAATTACAGCTACTACCGGATTAATATAGGCATAGGTTCCTGCTTTTGAAGCCGGCAGAGCCTTGATCATATAGTTGAATGCCGTATAGGCAATAATCGAGCCGATGATGATCAGGTAGATAAGTGCGGCTATTCCTCTCGAAGATGCTCCGGCAATCGATATGCCTCCAAAGAAAAATGCGCTTAAAAGGAAAGCCAGCCCGGCGGAAGTCATCTGGATACCTACATTGGGCATCATGGAACCGCTCACTGTTCTTCGCTTCAAATATATTGAAGCCATAGCCCAGTTCATTGAAGCGCCAAGGACAGCAAGCATGGCGGGGAATGTTCTTCCTCCCATAGTTACATGGGGACTGACCAGAAAAGCAACTCCGATAAAACCTACTACCAGCCCAACCCAGCCCAATCCACCTATTCTCTGATCTTTTGGAAAAATTGTTTCAATCAGGGCCATGAAAAGAGGAACAGAAGCTACGAGCAGTGCTGTCAGGTTTGATTCCAGCCACTGTTCAGCCCAGCAGATCAGTCCGTTGCTCACAAAGAGCAGTAAAGCTCCGGCTATGATCAGGGTTTTGTAATCCTGAAAGGTTTCAGGAAAAGTCCAGCGCTTAATCAATGAAATTGTCAGAATGATAACTCCGGCGGTAAAGAAACGGATACCGGCGAAAGCCAGGAATGGCATATCGGTAACCCCGATACGGATGGCCAGGTAGGTTGAACCCCAGACGATACAGACGGTAAGATATGAAAGGATAGTAAGGTTTTTGTTGTAGGGCATTTAGTTTTCACCTGTTTCAATATGGACTTATAAAATCGGGACGGACAGCATCAATCCCCTGGGTGTATTTACTGTTTGCAATATATTTTAAACCATATTGGCGGATCAGCCTGCTTAGCCAGTAAGGCTGCTGCTTTCTGCATTTTATCTCTAAAATCACCAGATGGAAATAGTGTCTTTTAAAATGTGCAGGTTTCGGGAATAAACTATCGGTGCTGCAGCTGCGCACATCATGATCAAGGGTTATCCGTACGTCTTCCCGGTTGCGGGGAATATACCCTTCGCGATAATATTCAACCAGCACTTTCGGTTTCATAGCCCTCAGGTAATAAATGCGTTCGAATTCCTGCAAAATAGAGTTATCCTGATCAGGCCAGTGCCGGTTTTTCATGAAAAATTTGTAATCGTCAGGGCTTATCAACGTGCTGTATTTTTCAATTGATTCACCCCACCGGTTCTTGAGTTCTGCCTTGATAACCGTATTTTCTTCCATTGCCTCACTGTAAGTTCTGATCCTGCATTTAATCCTGCCAAAGTTTCCTTCAATTTTTTCATAGTAAGCCTGGTACTGGTCATTATCAAAATAGAGACTGCGCACAAGGTAACGGTTACTTGGTGACCGGCGGGTATAATGATCCTGTTCCATGTGTGGCGCAAGGGCATTTCTGAACTGGTAATAAGTCGAAAGAGAAATGCGGTACTTGTATTCGAACCGCCAGGGAATAACCGTTTGTTCAGGTTTTTTAAATAAGTTCATCAATATTTATCTCCAATTACATCGGTAAGGCCAGTTGGGGGGCCAGAAGGGATACTTTGTTTACGCCTTCCAATGATTTTAATTCTGTAATAAACTGTTCTGTCAGCTGTTCCTGCTCTTTTGTGAATCGCAGTTCGTATACAATTTCCCATCCACCGTCTACGATATCATGAGAACGAATCCTGAAACGCGAAGCGTACTGCTGGATAAGCTCACCGGCGCCTTGGGGTGAATGTTCACTATGCCCCGATACAACCAGGACAAAATCTGAATGTTTCGGACGTCCATATTCGATAATAAACAGGAAGAAGATGATTATGGAGATAAACAATGTTGCCAACAGCGCTATAGTCCAGTTTTCCGTTCCGCAGCCCAGGCCGACTACAATAGCCCAGAAGAGGTAAACCATATCCCGTGTATCCTTTATCGGTGTCCTGAAGCGGACGATGGAAAGGGAACCGATCAATCCCAGGGATAAAACAAGATCACCACGAATGAAAAACATAACCAGCGCGACAACCGGAGCTATCAGAACCAGGGTTGTCAGAAAGGCCGGCTCATAATTCATCCCCCGATGTGTGTTGCGGTAGATCATGGCAATTATAAATGATAAGACCAGCGCCATTATCAGGGCTGTTAGAAGGCTTAAA
The DNA here is from genome assembly GCA_033549065.1 of Bacillota bacterium. NCBI lineage: Bacteria > Bacillati > Bacillota > Bacillota bacterium. The sequence continues at coordinate 11,163 of JAWSUE010000014.1, read as the reverse complement.
GTCAACTCTCCGGGTATTGCAAATGATTCAATTATCTGCTGCCACATATTAATACCTCCCGAAAATCGTCATCTCTTGATCACTCAGGTTAAACTTTCGCCTGATCTGTTCTGTTACGATTGCCGGCCTCTGCCTGGCAAAATTTCGTAAATGTTCAACTTCCCTGTACCAGCGTTCCATGGAGCCGCCCCAACGCTCTACCTGGCGGGGCATTTCCGGCTCGATCTTGGATGCAAGCTCATCAATCCTGGCAATTACCTTTTCCGCTGTAAACGTGTTGTTCAGGTGATAGGCAAACCTTTCAATGAATTCCTTTTTGAATTCCTCATTTCTAAGTAGATTAACCGTGAGAGTTGTACTTACCGCATTATTATAACCTGTGCCTGCCGGGTTGGTCATGCTGGCCAGGGTATTGTGGTGCAGGTGGCTGGGCCAGAAACACCAGTCCAGGTCATAAACGAGCCAGTGCCAGCGGCCTTCGTCGCTTTGTTCCCGCCAGTAACGAATATTGCCCTGGTCTGTCTGGGCAAAAAACATCTGGGCGATCAAAGCATCGATATAATTTGTTACATTCATCCTGGTTTTTATATA
>JAWSUE010000014.1:954-10544 GCA_033549065.1 Bacillota bacterium | reverse complement strand
CTATTCCTGACGAAATTTAACAGGTCGAGATAATCTGCATTGGAGCCCGCACGGACTATCCAGTTAGCCTGGAGCAGGTCGATTTTATCGGGATCAAGATCGTGATTGTGAGCAATCATGTAGCGGTTTGCCCTTTCCCGGATATTATAAATTCCCCAGTATTCACCGTTTAAATATAATACTGCCTGGCGGTGAGCCTGGTAATCCAACCCCATATCTCCCAGCAGGCTGGTCATCATTATATCCCGGATCTTGCTGTACACAGAATCCTGACCGGAAGTCCTGAGGGTCAGTGCTTTAAAATGGGTTAAATCCTTTTCCGGAAAAAGGGGGTAACGCAGTTCATTATATCCATAAATATTCCGGAAGAAAACGTTGAAGATCTTCTGATCCATTGCCCGGCTGTACTGGCCGCCAATCTTGATTCCGGCATCCATACTTATGCCAAGAAGACCTTCAGGCTCGTAAAGCTCAAGGTGGATTGGTTTTTCCATGTCTTTCCAGAAATTTGCTCCCTTGTAGGGGAATGTACTGGATGCTCCGTAGCCTTTTACGTATATCCCCTGAACCGGATCCCACAGGTCTTTCGGATCCATGATAACCGAAACTACCGTCAGGTTATGGTCGGTATCAATAAAATAAGTTCTGTTTTCGACCGGGCTCGGCAGCTTACCCTCTTCAAAAGAAACTGCACGCAATACAGATGTATCATTTATGGCCAACGGCTCTGAATAAACAGGGGAGTTTTCATCAGGCACCGTTCCGTCAAGCGTATAGCGGATTACTGATCCCGGACCGGGAGAGGTCATATCAACAAAAAGTCCTGAAGTGTAGAATCCGCCGGGATGAGAGATAACCGGCGGCAGAGAGTATCCACTGTAAACAGACGAAACATTAACTGCTCCTGGTGCCGGTGTTTCAAAAAAGTATCGATTGCTCCTGTTTTCAGGTGATCGGCCCACCGACATATCGGGTGAGAGCATCCCCGTATGCATACTATCAAGCATAATACCCGATGGATGGTAGAGCACCAGTGTTTCACCTGTTGCCTGTATTTTAAAGTTTGTGTGCAGGTAAGCACTGTCTGTATCCGCCCGGTCCTTTCCCGATGCAAATACAAGCAGGTATTCTCCCGGTTCAATGGTAACTTCGGGGAATTTCCAGCGATATGGCTCATCTGCGCTATCCGACAAACCAAACCCATTGAGATTAACCGCAAAATCCCCGGGATTATATATCTCAATCCAGTCGCTGTATTCTCCGTCTTCATCGGCAATAGTGGTCACGTTTTCCGCCATTGCCTCGCTGATGATCAGGTTAGGGACAGGCGAACCGCTGAAATGTTCAAATCCCTGGGTATAATTAGGTTCACCCGGGGTAGGCCGGGTGAAGTACAGCCAGCGATCGGGATTATCTGGATCGCGTCCATAAGAAACATCACGTTCCATGTTTCGAATTTCAATTTCCTCAATAACCGCACCTTCCGGAGTGCTTAAGATGAGTGTATCATCACGGTCATTTAAACTGAAATTGGTATGCAGGTATATACCCTCCGGATTAGAGCGATTTTTACCGGAAGCAAAAATAACCAGGAATTCACCAGGTTCGATCGTAACAGCGGGAAACCGCCATTTATAGGGGTTGTCAATTTTATCGGATAGCCAGTACCGTTCCATATTTACCGGGAAATCATTCGGATTATATATTTCGATCCAATCTGAAAGGTCGCCGTCTTCATCAGGCAGGGAAGTCCGGTTTGACGTGATAAATTCGTTGATCAATACCGGTTTCTCCTCCAGCCGGGGCATATCGGTAACCTGTTCAAAGGGCTCTTCACTATTGGCAGCTCCGGGGGTGGCATCAAGGAAATAAGCCCACTCTGAAGGGTTCTCTTCAACCCTGCCGTATGATACGTTGGAGAGCATATCCGTTGTTGTTACTGTATCGATCACCGAAGCCTCAGGATCAACCAATATGAGTGTGCTGCTGGTGGCGCTGAGAGTAAAGTTGGCATGAAGTTTGCCGTCAGGATTTCGGCGATCTTTGTTTGATGCAAAAATAACCAGGTACTCCTGCGGACCGATTTCAACGGCGGGGAAGGGCCATTTGTACGGATCGGCAGAATCATCGGTTATCCAGTAGCCATCCAGAGATATAGCGGTATTTCCCGGGTTATATATTTCAAACCAGTCAGGGTAATCGCCGTCTTCATCAACAAGAGTACTGCGGTTGCTGGCCATTACCTCGTTGATCACCAGGTTCTTCCCACCCTGGAAAGTACCACCCAGCATGATTCCCAGTATGATGAGTACAATAATTAAGGCTGCTGTATAGATAATACGCGTAGTGATACGGGCTTCGAGATTTTTAAAAATGTGAAACAAAGGATCACTCCCGCTTGTGATAAATGCCAGTTAAGTTAAAAAAAGAACCCTGCTTCTACTCAGGGTGTTGTTCAAAACCGGCATTTATAAGTTGGTTAACCTCTTTTCAGTAAACTAAATCGATCTGATTCACTCCAATATATTACACGATTTTAGCTCAATCTGTCAAAGCAACAACACAGGGGACCGCACACGGGGACGGTTCTCCTGTGCTGTTAGAAATCATCCGGGTCAACCATTACTTCCAGCAAGTAAGGTTCGCCCATATTCAGCGCTCTATCCAGGGCAGCAGATAAATCTTCCGCTGCTTCAACTCTTTCAGCCTGTACACTGAAGCTTCTGGCCAGCCCTGTATAATCAATTCCCGATATATCCGTCCCAGGGAAAGTGTCACTCTTAACAGCATTACCTTTATAATTAAGCAAACCTTTTCTGACTGCGGCATATCGCTGGTTATTTATAACGAGGAAAACCACCGGAACCCGGTACTTAAAAGCAACCCATAGACTCTGCACCCCGAAGAGAAGAGAACCATCCCCGACTACACAGATCACTCTGCGCCCGGGATTGCCCCATTTAACTCCCAGGGCAGCGCCGGTCCCCCAGCCCAAACCTCCGTGGCAGTGAACGTAACAGCTAAAGCGGTCGGGTCGTTCCAGGTAGTCTATAAAATGAGCGTCAGAGGTAGGGGTATCTATTACCACAGTAGTCTTTTGATCCATAAATGATGAAACATGCTCAACCAGGGTTGAAACCCTGATCGGTTTTTTGGCTGCTTCCTTGCTCAGGAAGGCTTCAACTTCTTTTCTCCTAAGGGCGCTCAGCTCAAGAGCCACTTTTCTTCTGGCTGCTGCCACACCCGGTTTTTCCTTCATCAATAGTTCCAGTCTGCTGTACAGCTTATTAACCGTTTCCGCGGTACTCCCACAGAGAGGTACTTCAGCTCCATAAAGTTTGTCGATTTCGGCAATATCATCGTGCTGGTGAATCAGCCTGGTTTTTTCTGGGATATCCGGCTTACCGGGTGCATTGAATTCAACGAAAAGTTTAGTTCCCAGGACCAGGATTACATCGGCTTTTTCAGCAGCAGGGATATCCGTCCTGTACGGCCCTAAAAAATTACTCTCGCCGGTCGGATAGCCGTTATGATAAAAAGAGCGACGGTCGTCACAACTTACTCCGGCTCCCAGCAGATCGGCCAGCGCTTTAACCTGTTCAATACAGTTTTCTCTACCCACGCCTGATCCGGCGATAATCAAGGGGAAGTCGCTTTCAGCCAGAATCTCAGCTGCACGGTCGATTTCCTCATCAGCAGGAGCAATTTTATAGGAGACATTCTCCCTCGGGAAAGTATAGACGCTTTTTTCGCTGGCTGGTGCTTCCAGAACGTCCTGCGGGATGACCAGCAGGGTTGGTCCCATTGGTGGTTTGATAGCCATCTGGAAAGCCCGGTTGAGATCCTCGGCAAGCTCTTCAGATCTCAGGCATAACCAATCCCATTTCATGTATTGCTTGACCATTTCCTGCTCGTCGGTGGTGGAGGTAATCCCGCCATGTGCTAAAATATTCCGCGGTTTGATGACATTAATAACAACTACCGGGGAATTACTCATTTTGGCCGAGTAAATCTGGCAGATTCCGTTGGCCAAACCTACATTGGCATGGAGCATGGCAACCTGCGGTTTTCCGGTGACCCTGCTGTGTCCATCCGCTGCGGCAACTGCCGATCCTTCAAAGGGAAATAAAATAAAGTTGATATCATCACAATTTACAGTTGCATCAATTATCGATACCTCCGTAGTTCCGGGACAGCAATAGATATTGCTGACACCCCGTTTACGTAAGATGTCAATAAATAGATCACCGCCGTTTGGTCTGCTTCCGGTTTTCATCTCTTCCCCCGCAGTTCTTTATTTATTTCCCGAATATGGTCTTTGCAATTTCCACACCATCACTGGCTTTAGTGGCAAAATAATCGGCGCCAACATGCTCCTGCACTTTTTCATTGATATAGTTACCACCGATCATTACTTTAGTATCGAGCCCGGCATTCCGGACAGCGGTAATTGCTTCTCTCATATTGTCCTGGCAGCCGGTTAAAAGCACACTCAAACCCAGCAGCGGTGCACCTGTTTCCTGCAAAGCCTGGACAAATTTCTCCCTGGGGACATCTACACCAAGATCAACGACCTTGTATCCGGCACCCTTGAGCAACATGACAACTATATTTTTACCCAGGTCGTGAATGTCATCTTTTACAGTGCCGATCACAATCGTTCCTTTTTCCTCGGTTGTCTCCCCGGCCAGTTTTGGTTCCAGTATATGGTTGGCCGCATTCATAATTTCTCCGGCCATGATCAACTCGCTGAGGAAATACTCGCCCTTCTGGAAATGTTCGCCCACCTCAACCATGCCTGCTTGCAGCGATTTGATAATATCGATCGGCGAGACACCTTCCCCTAATCTTGAATCGATCATAGCCAGTACCTTTTCTTCTTCCAATTCCTCCATGGCTAAAGCCAATTCATCCTTTTGCATCGGTCTGGTCAGTCTCCTTCCTCAGATAACTTAAGTTGTGTTTAGCGCTGGACGAACCACCAGATAAATGAGTAAGCATACTCATCAAGGTTGTCCCAGCTCTGCTTGATTATCTCTTCGTTTCCGGGGATTTCCCCCAGTTCCTTTTTCTTTATCTCCCATGACAAACAGGTTCCCGGTTCAGGAACGAAGTCCGTAATTTTATCGCTCATCAGGATAAACCTCCCCACTATTCAGGTTTAAAAAATGCCTGTCCTAAAAATTAATACTTACCGAATTTACGGCCTGCCTCGATCATCGCTTCAATATTCTCCAGCTTGGCATCGCCCATTATAACTCCACCGGCATCGAGAACATATCCGCCATCGGCACCCAGTTCATCAATAGCCCGCTTCACCATTTCCGTTACCTCTTCCCGGGTTCCGTAGGTCAGTAAAGTGGTCGGTATTGCGCCGATCAGGCAGAACCTTCCGCCCAGATGTTCTTTTGCCTTGGCCGGATCGGTATTATCAACCACGAACTGGATGCTCTTTTCAGGCAGTTCAGCGATATATTCCAAATATGGAGTCCAGTCACCCTCGGCAAAAAAAGTCATGGATTTGCCCTGGTCCCATAATCCTTCAATAACTGCTTTAAGTGAAGGCCAGTAGAATTTAACCCAGTGTTCCACACTGAGAAAAGGATAGGCGCCGCGGTGCAGGGGAGCGATTACTGGGAAAGTTTTGTCGGCGCCGGGACCGGCCAGCGCATATCTGATGTTATGAGGAATCAAAGCATCACAGGCAGCGATTATCTTCTCCGGATGACGGCGGATGTCGGTCAAAATCCCTTTCATCCCCCGCAGCGTATCTCCAACTGTATCGAAGGGAGCCTTGGTCATCCCTTTAACAGCCGGGGCAAAGCCGAACTCTTCGCTTATCCTTCGATTAACTTCGCCCAGTTTCGACGTATATTGCAGCATGGACACACTGCCTTTGATCATTGCAATCTGGGCCCGATATGAACCGGGTTCTGCCAGTTCATTGCAGACGCGGGGCAGGTAGTTGTCAACTACCCATTTTGTCGGGTTGGCGATAAAATCGTCATAATCCTCAGCTTTCATATAATCCTCTTCGTGATATTGAAAGGAGCTGTCTTCCGGAAGATCCACGCCGGGAAAACGATAAAAATTCAGATCCAGGGAATTCCTCAAGGCAGGCGGATTGAGGCCGAAGCCAATACCCCTGACAACATCGAGGTCCCAGTTGGCCATAACCTTTTCAACCATCTGAAACTGCTTGTCGAGATCGTAGTATACTTCCTGCAGGGTGAAACCTGCGTATTTGGCCGTCCACTCGCCTATGTTCAGGCGAATAGGCACCGTGTCTGGTTTTTCGCATTTTATAGCTTTCAGATAGCGGTCCAGTCGCTCCTCGTAGAGCTTGTTTCCAATGCTCATTAAATAACCTCCTTTTTGCAGTCAACTTAGATATTTATTGTTTTGTTTAGCTCTTAACGGTATGGGAATCTGCGTAATCGAATTAATTTCTTTTACTTCTCCCACTGCCTTATTTTTTCCTCCAGATTACCATTTTACCAGTGAAACATAGAAACTGCCACCCCCGCTTAAGGTTGTATATATAATATATAATACACTGTTATTCCTATTTGACAAACTGACAATACTAAGATATCTTTAAATTATCACAATAAATGACATACTATATTCTAACTTACGACAGATTTATTTAAGGCCTCTTTGCTTTTGACAGCATCTGCTGTATGACACTTAATAAAAGCTTTCAAACTGCAGTGCAGGAGGTGATAAAAAAAGCCAATACTTCACTTAAGATACCGGAGTAGTTTCTTCCGGCTACTGTTTCATATCATCCAAAGAAAAGAGGGAATGTAAGAATGAATAAAAAGTTATTTTTGATTATCGGCCTGGTTGCAATGATGCTGTTTGTCTTTGGCATTGCCGGCTGCGGAGGTACAGATACAGTCGCACCTGTCGAAGAAGAACCTGAAAACGGTGAAGAGCCAGCCGAAGAAGTAGAAGTAGTTGTCCTTGACTTTGCCCATCCCTTCCCGGCAGCCCACCACCACCACGTGGATATTATTGTACCCTTTGTCGAGGAAATCATGGAAAAAAGTGAAGGTCGTGTAGTAATTAACCTTCATCCGGGCGGCTCAATCACAACCGGAACATCTGCTATTGATGACGTCTCAACCGGGGCTGTGGATATGATCTGGACCCTCCAGGGTTACACAGCCGGCCGTTTCCCGCTGACTGAGATGATCGAATTCTTTGATCATTTTAATTCTGCAGAAGAAGCAACAGCAACCATCTGGGGTCTCCTTGAGCAGAACGAGGAATTCCAGGAAGAATACGGTGATTTTAAAGTCTTTAACATGTATACAACCGATATCGGTGATGTCTACACATCGAACAAACCGATCCAAAAACCCAGTGATCTGCAGGGCGTCAGCCTGAGAAGCGCCAGCCCCATGGTTGACAAATCACTGTCCCGTTTCGGCGCAACTACAGCCGGTATGCCCATGCCCGATGCTTATGACAATATCGAGCGTGGTGTTGTTGACGGGATGGCTACCGGAGCTTCGGCTATCCCCACCTACAGGCTTTATGAAGTGCTGAGTTATGCTACCGAAGGTATGAACCTCTATGTTTCACCGCAGGTCATGGCCATGAGCTGGGATGCCTGGAACAGGCTTACCCCCGAGGATCAGGCACTGTTCGAAACCATTGGCGGTCGCGAACTTAGCCTAAAATCAGCTCGCTACTATGACGAATTACATGAATGGGGCGTAACCAGCATGCAGGAAGAAGGCATGGAGGTTTATTTCCTCAGCCCTGAGGAAAAAGCCCTCTTCGCTGAACTGGCGGCACCTGTTGTGGAAGACTATATTGCTGAATTAACCGGTAGAGGTTATGACGCACAGGGCTTCTATGACCTGATGATCTCCATCAGGGATAGCCTGAGATAGTTTAAGCGGTAAACATTCCGATAGAATTAAAGTATTTATCGCTGATGTGTTAGGTGCGGTGGCTGCATCAAGCAGCCACCGTAAACCTTTTTTTTAATAGGGCGCCTGCCCTGCTAACTTAATATTATTTACCATAACCTGTAATTCCTGGGGGAGGTGCTGTTTATTGCGAAAAAGAATTAAGAAGATCAATTATTATCTGCAGTTCATAAGTTGTGTTACCCTGCTTGCGCTGATGTTTATGACCGGCGCCGATGTGATCATGCGCAGTTTTCTCAATCGGCCAATGTCCGGAAGTTACGAGTTAACCAGCATTTTCCTTACTTTCATTGTTTTTTTCGGGGTCGGCAATGCTCAGCATTTTAAGGAGCATGTGGTAATCGACGCCCTCTACGACCGGTTACCCCGCAAAGGTCAGCGTTTTATTTCTTACCTCAGTTCGGTTATCTACCTGGCCATTACAATATTGATGTGCTGGGTGGTTTTTAAATACAGCCAACTCCTCGTTTCGACCAATGCGAACACTGCCATTTTAAAGATTCCGCACTGGCCGGTGGTATTGATTGCCGCGGTCGGGTTGATCGGCTATGTTTTATCAGTTGTCGCCGATCTGCTGTTTCTGAAAGAAGGGGGGGTGCTCGGCAATGACGTCGATTGAAATCGGCATACTCGGTATAATTTTTATGCTTGTGTTGCTGATGATCCGTATTCCCGTGGGTATTGCCATGACCATTGTGGCTATTGTGGGCAATATCATGCTTACCTCTACCGGTCCGGCTCTTAACAAGCTGGGTATCGATATAATCCTGATTACCCAGAATTACAGTTTCAGCGTGATCCCACTTTTTGTCCTTATGGGTCTCTTTTTAGCCAAGGCCAATCTGGGCGCTGATCTGTACGAGGTGATCAACGGACTTATCGGCAGGGTTAAAGGTGGTATGGCTATAGCTACGATTGGTGCCGGCGCCGCATTTGGGGCTGTCTGCGGTTCAGTTGTTGCTTCCTGTTCCACCATTTCCGCGGTAGCTGTTCCCGAGATGCGCAAGTACGATTATGATCCCGGATTTGCAGCCGGTGTTTCCGCTGTCGGTTCGACCCTTGGTGTGGTAATCCCGCCCAGTACCGCCCTGGTGGTATATGGCGCCCTTACCGAGGAATCAATTGGCCAGGTGCTGATCGGGGGCTTTCTGCCCGGGATCATGACCATGATTTTGCTAATGATTACAGTTTCCCTTGTTTTAATATGGAAACCGAAATTAGCACCGGCAGCAATTAAGGATAAGATCTCCTTTCCCTGGCATAAATTAAAATTTGTATGGGCCGTTCCCCTGATCTTCCTGCTCAGTATCGGTGGTATCTATGGCGGATTTTTCACACCAACCGAGGCCGGAGCGGTCGGGGCAATCCTATCACTCATCTTTTCTATCCTTGTGGGCAGGATGAATTGGCGTGCTTTTTTTGATGCCGTAATCGTTACAGTCAGAATTTCTGCCATGGTCTTCATAGTGCTCATCGGTGGAAAACTCTTCGGTGCATTTCTAACCAGGAGCCTTATCCCCATGCGGTTAACTGCCTTTATAGACAGTCTGCATATTGAACCTTTTCTGATCATTTTAGTCATTCTGGTTATTTACACGGTTATGGGCACATTCATGGATGAAATGGCTACCCTGGTTATTATGA
>JAWSUE010000014.1:0-909 GCA_033549065.1 Bacillota bacterium | reverse complement strand
TTTGGTTCGGGGTAATGACGATCATGATGCTTTTAACCGGATTACTTACTCCTCCGGTTGGAGTTGTCAGCCTGGTAGCATCATCAATTACCAAGATACCATCAATGAAAGTATTTGCTGCCCAGTGGCCCTTCTGGATCACCCTGATCATTGCTTCGATTCTTGTTGCAGCCTTTCCCCAGATCGTCCTGTTCCTGCCGAGCCTGATGTACTAGTGATATAAATGATGAGAACGATGACATAGGGGGAGGGTTCTCCTGTGTCATTTGTTATCTCTTCAATCAGTTCCCGATTCCACCGGGTAGCCTGCTTCGATCCAGGCATCGAGCCCTCCTAAAAGAGCGGCTGCCTCAGAATAACCATTATCAATCAGTATGCGCGCCGCACGGGCGCTGCTCTGTTCAGCTGTTCACGTTCAGACGGTTATGAACTTATCCTCAGGGTTAAGTTCATCGAGTCGGTTGGCCAATTCAATCAGGGGAATATTAATTGAACCGGGGATTCTACTTCTATCAAATGCTCTTGTGTCGCGCACATCGAGAAAAACTGCTTCTCCCATTTCATAAACCGAAAAAGCTTCCTCTAAATTAATGCGCTCGATTGGGTTGATTACCGCAGTATCTTCAGGAGCCTCAGAAGGGCTATCCGGTTCCCCGACAGGTTTGCCGTCTATTCCACAGGAGATCAGAAATACAGTTAAAACTAGTATAAGAATCAAGTTAGTCATCTTTTTACCTGTCAACTGTTACAAAACCTCCTTGCCTAAAAGGGTAAAGTCAAATCTCACCCATCCAGAAGCAATAAGTAATTAATTTTATTAATTCTATTGCGGCCGGCTCAGTCCTTTAATTATTATAAAACCGTTGACAGGGTGGCCAGCCTCTGTTAATATCATAAAAATATATTGAT
>JAWSUE010000013.1:11500-70935 GCA_033549065.1 Bacillota bacterium | reverse complement strand
GCACAGTTTTTACTGTGCCCGATATATATATAAAAAGAGGGGGTCAACTCACTTTCTATTTTAAAGCATGAAGTTTACAGGAGCATTACAAGCAGGTTATTTTTAAATTACATGTTTATTAGTGGGTTATCTGATTGATGAATGTATATGGTGCGGGCGAGAGGATTTGAACCTCCACAGGATTGCTCCCACTGGATCCTAAGTCCAGCGCGTCTGCCAGTTCCGCCACGCCCGCTCGATCACATCTCCCTTATTATAAATGGTTTCCCCCTATAATTCAACTTTTCAAAGCCCGATTCAATTACTTCCAAGTGAGATATTAAAAAATTTAGAAGGGCAGTTCCTTAAAATAAAGCCTGCCTGGCAGGAGTTCTTCTAATTTTTACGAATATTCTAAGGTAAAGAAAGGCGGGTGCCTTGCCAGTTGATTAAAACGGCTTTGGTAGTCAGTGGGCAAAAAGGAATTAACCTGTTCAGGTTGCTGCAGCAGTGTGCCGAAGTCGATCTGCTGGGCGTTGCCTGTCCTGATGGTGAAATTGACTGGTTAAGCGAATCGGAACGGCAGAAATACTATGTAACGGCAGATATTGATAAGATCATAGCACTGCCCGGCCTGGAAACAATTATTGATGGAACGGAAGAACCTGCGGTAAGCGATTATCTGAGAGAAAAGTTGAACGAACATATCCGCTTGGAAGAGATCAAACCGCGGTCGGTCCTGGACGCTATAGTTAATTCGGGAGAACAACTGTTGGAAACACGGCTGGTCAAGGGCGAGCTTTACGCGATTCTGAATTCGGTTCAGGATGCGATCGAGGTAGTTGATAACAAAGGAATTGTTAAGTACGTTAATCCGGCATTCACCAGGGTAACGGGAATACCGGAGAAAAAAAGGATCAACCACAGCATATTTGATGTCTCTCCCCACGGGGCGCTGGCCCAGTCACTGATCCAGCAGAAACCGGTTACCGGTTACAGAACTTACGTGGGCGGTTCAGACGCCGATGTTGTATCCAACGCGTCGCCCATAATTGTTGATGGTGAACTAATGGGGGCCGTTGTGGTATTTCAGCCTGTCGGAGATATCCTCCGGTTAATGGATGAACTGAAGCACAGCAATGTAATTATCGACAACCTGTATGCCCAGATTGACCAGATATCGGGAAACCGGATTACCTTTGAGTCGCTAACCGGGCACAGTAAAGTTTTTCTGGCCACGGTAGATAAAGCACGCAAGGCATCTAGGAGCGAGTCAACTTTATTGCTCAGCGGTGAAAGCGGCACGGGAAAAAGTCTTTTCGCTTCGGCCATCCATAACAGCAGCAGCAGAAATAAAAGACCCTTGATTATTTTGGATTGTTCTGCGGTTCCCGATTCAGTCCAGGAGATTGAACTTTTTGGTTGTGAGAAAGGGGCACTGCCCGGTATATTGAGAACACGACTGGGCAAAATTGAACTGGCTGAAGGGAGCAGCCTCTTTATCAAGGAAGTAAATTCCCTCAACCCTTACCTGCAGAATAAACTGCTTTCAGTTTTGGAAGAAAAATCTTTCACCAGAATAGGCGGCGATCAGGCGATTCCGGTTAATGTGAGGATTATTGCCTCAGCCAGTGAAGATCTGATCAAAGCTTTCATGCAGGGCCATTTTTCTGAAGCTCTCTACCGCAAGCTGGGGCAGTTAAGTATTAATATTCCGCCGCTTAGAAAACGGACAGAGGATATACCCCTGTTGGCTGCGTCTCTGATGGATCGCCTGAACAGAAAACTGGGTAAGAAAGTTTGCGAAATCTCCCCACGGGCCCTTCAGGAGCTAACTGTCTACGACTGGCCCGGAAATATAAGCGAATTGAAAAGTGTTATGGAGCGGGCGATAGTAGTCTCTGACAGCAATACAATAGAATTTCATCACCTGTCACCCTATATCGGGCGGCAGAGTGTCCGGGAAGCTCCACTTTTTGACGAGATTCTTCCAATCGATAAAATGGAAGAGATGATGTTAAAACTGGCTTTAACCAGATATGGTGAGTCACTGCAAGGTAAAAAGAAGGCAGCACAGGCTTTGAATATTTCTTTGGCAACCCTCTATAATAAATTGAAAAAGTACAGCGATTAGAAGATTAATGAACAGAATGGGGGATTTAAATTGAAACTTTATGAATATCTGGGCAAAAAACTCTTTTATCGTTATGACATTCCCGTGCCCCGGGGAAAATTGGTGGAAAGTGCTGGAGAAGCAGCTGAGGCTGCGGCTGAGTTTGGAGAAGTTGTTATAAAGTCGCAGGTTCTATCCGGAAAAAGGGGTAAGTCGGGAGGCATTGCCTTTGCTGCAACCCCGGCTGAAGCGAAAGATGAAGCGGAAAAAATTCTGAAGATGCGCTTAAATGATGTAACAGTTGACAAGATTTTGGTGGAAGAAAAATTAAACATTGAACAGGAGCTTTACCTGGCGATTACAGTTGATCCAGCAGCCCGCTGTCCCTTGGTTCTTGCCTCGCTGGATGGAGGAATGGATGTTGAGGAAGTGGCCGAAGAGAGAATGATCAAGTGGCCGGTTGACACTTCTATCGGTCTGCAGAACTACATGATTCGTGAAATTTGCCGGTTGATGGGAGTAGGCGGGAATCTGCAGAAAGAATTTTTAAAATTTCTGCCCAAGCTCTACAAGATGTTCAGGGAACTTGACGCAGAACTGGCCGAAATAAATCCCCTCGCGCTGACCCCTGAAGGACTGGTTGCGGCCGACGCGAAAGTTACCATCGATGACGATGCTCTCTACCGGCACCCGCAGCTTCCCAGGGTAACGGAGAAAACTGCCCTTGAACTTAAAGCAGAGGAACTCGATCTGGCCTACGTGGAACTCGGGGGAGATATTGCTGTAATGGCCAACGGGGCCGGAATAACCATGGCTACCCTCGATATGGTCCAGCATTATGGCGGCTCACCGGCAAACTTTCTTGATTTTGGCGGCGGGGCTGATATCGAGCGGACAGCCCAGGCGCTTGAACTACTCTTGGGAACGAACCCCAGGGTATTGATGATCAATATTTTTGGCGGAATCACCCGCTGTGATGTGGTTGCAGAAGCCTTTGTCAAAACGAGAGAGAGTAAAGGCATAGACCTGCCGGTAGCATTCCGCATGGTCGGCACCAACGAGACGGAAGGCCGGGCTATTCTTGAAAAAGCCGGTATTCAGGCTTTCAGTTCGATGGATGATGCTGTAAGACATGCTGTCGAACTTTCCCGGGCCTGATAGTAATCGGGACAGATCATCGAGCAGATAAGAAGGGAGTTTAGTAAATGTCAATTTATATAGATCAATCAACACGTGTTATAGTTCAGGGGATAACCGGCAAACAGGGCTCTTTCCATACGGGCCAGATGCTCGCTTACGGAACAAATATTGTCGGTGGCATATCTCCCGGAAAAGGCGGTCAATCGGTGGAAGGTATTCCCGTTTACGATACTGTATTTGCTGCCGTAGAAGAGCAGAAGCCGGATGCCAGTATCTTATTCATACCCGCGCCATTTGTCCGTGACGCCGCCTACGAAGCGCTGGAAGCGGGCTTGAAAATTTTAGTCTTGATCCCTGAACATATTCCCCTGCATGACGCAATGGATATTATGGCCTATGCGAAGCAGAAAGAGGCGGTAATTGTCGGTCCAAATACCTTCGGCCTGGTATCTTCCGGTAAATCGAAAATCGGGATCATGCCTAACCGCTATTTTATTCCCGGTCCGGTCGGCATTGTCTCCCGCAGCGGAACCTTGTGCTATGAAATTGTTGGCCAGTTAACAGAACATAACATCGGGACAACAAGTGTTGTAGGGCTTGGAGGGGACCGGATTGTGGGTATGCATTTTATTGATGTCCTAGAGCAATTTGAAGCAGATCAGGAAACGAAAGCGATTATCCTGGTTGGTGAAATCGGCGGCAGCGCCGAGGAAGAGGCGGCAGCCTATATCAGCTCCTCGATGAAAAAGCCGGTTATTGCCTATCTTGCGGGTAAAAGCGCACCTCCGGGCAAAAGGATGGGTCATGCCGGAGCTATTATCGAGCGGGGCCGCGGTACTTTTGAAAGCAAAGTGAAAGCTCTTTCCGCAGCCGGTGTCCGTGTTGCCGAACTGCCGACCGAAGTGCCCGGATTGCTGAAAAATATTCTATAAGAAATTACATTAATGAGATTAACTATGAGAGGAGGATTCAGGTAAATTGTCTGATCAGGACAACAAAATACAATTAGATGAGAGAAAAAAAGAATGGCTCGGGAAGCTGAATGAGATTCTGGAGAAATATCCTGAGCGCAAGCAGTTCAAACTTGATTCAGATCTCGAACTTGAAACAGTTTATGACCCGCTCAGTTTAGATGGTTTTGATTATACCGACAAACTGAACTGGCCGGGCGAATACCCTTACACGAGGGGTATACAGCCGACCATGTACAGGGGCCGTCTGTGGACCATGCGCCAGTATGCCGGATTCGGCAGCGCCGAAGAAACCAATGAAAGATTCAGGTATTTACTGGATCAGGGGCAGACCGGTCTGAGTGTTGCCTTCGACCTGCCGACACAGATCGGGTACGATTCCGATCATCCCCTGGCCCGCGGTGAAGTGGGGAAAGTTGGCGTAGCCATCGATACGTTGGCGGATATGGAAATCCTGATGGAAAAGATACCGCTGGATAAAGTAAGCACCTCAATGACTATTAATTCCCCCGCAGCCGTCCTGCTGGCCATGTATATGGCCGTTGCCGAAAAACAGGGTATCCCCATGGATAAATTAAACGGAACGATCCAGAACGATATACTTAAAGAGTATGTCGCCCGGGGAACTTATATATTCCCCCCGCGGGAATCGATGCGCCTGATTGTTGACATCTTCGCTTTTGCCGGTGAGAATATTCCGGCCTGGAATACAATCAGCATCAGTGGATATCATATCAGGGAGGCGGGTTCCACGGCTGTTCAGGAAGTTGCCTTTACCCTGAGCAATGCCATTGCTTATGTTGAAGCGGCTATTGCGGCCGGCATGGAAGTCGATCAGTTCGGTCCGCGCCTTTCATTCTTCTTTAACGCCCATTCAAACTTCTTTGAAGAAGTTGCCAAGTTCAGGGCGGCCAGAAGGGTATGGGCAGCCTTGATGAAAGAACGGTTCGGCGCCAAAAATCCGCGTTCCATGATGCTGCGCTTCCATACCCAGACAGCCGGCTCTACACTTACTGCCCAACAGCCTGATGTAAACCTGATGCGGGTTGCCTACCAGGCATTGAGCGCTGTCCTCGGGGGAACCCAGTCGCTGCATACAAATTCCCGGGATGAAGCGCTGGCCTTGCCCAGTGAACAATCCGTGCTGCTTGCCCTGCGCACTCAGCAGGTTATCGGCTATGAAATAGGGGCTACCGATACGGTCGATCCGCTGGGAGGTTCTTATTTTATCGAAAAACTTACCGATCATATCGAGGAAGAAGTGCTCAGATATATTAAACGTATCGATGACCTTGGCGGTGCGGTGGAAGCAATTGAAAAGGGATTTATTCAGAAAGAGATCCAGGCCAGCGCATATCGCTACCAGAAAGAGGTCGAATCGAAAGAACGTGTTGTAGTTGGTGTGAACAGCTTTACCGTCAGCGGCGAGCAACCTATCGATTTGCTTAGGATGGACCCGGCCACGAGCCAGCGCCAGGTTGAACGGTTAAAAGAAGTCCGCCTCAGCCGTGATCAGGGCAAGGTTTCAGAAGCGCTGCAGCAGTTACGCAAGGCAGCCAAAACATCTGAAAACACTATGCCCCATATACTGAATGCTGTTAAAGCGTATGCGACACTGGGTGAAATATGCGGTGTTTTACGGGATGTATTTGGCGAATATCAGCAGCAGATAACCTTATAAATATTCAGGCTGCATAAGGAGGATTAAGATAATGGCAGAAAAACCTTTGCGGGTGCTTGTTGGCAAGGTTGGTCTTGATGGTCATGATCGCGGAGCCAAAGTAGTTGCCCAGGCGCTGCGTGATGCCGGTATGGAAGTGATCTATACCGGGTTGAGACAAACCCCGGAACAGATTGTAGAAACAGCCCTTCAGGAAGATGTTCAGGTAATCGGCTTAAGTATATTGTCCGGTGCCCATATGCAGCTGCTTCCCCCGGTGCTGGAAATGCTGCGTGAACAGGGGAGCCATGATATAATTGTCATTGTTGGTGGGATTATTCCGAGAGAAGATATAGTTTACTTAAAAGATCAGGGCATTGCAGAAGTGTTTACGCCCGGTTCGTCCACCGAAAATATAATTAGTTTTATAAAAGACAGGATTATGCAAAATCAATAAGGCAGGGGTGGTTATTTTGTTCGAGAAGGTAGACCACATTGGTGTTGCCGTAAAGGATTTGGAAAAAGCAATCAGTTTTTACCGGGATCAGATCGGTATAGAATTCAAAGGGACCGAAGTAGTTGACGAACAGAAGGTTAAGGTCGCTTTTTTCCCGGTAGGTGAGAGCAAAATAGAACTGCTTGAATCAACCGTTCCCGATGGACCGGTTGGAAAATTTATTGAGAAAAAGGGTGAAGGTATTCATCACCTCTCTTTCCGGGTCACCAATATTGAAGAGAAACTTGCTCAGCTTAAAGATAAGGGTGTTGAATTGATTGATGAAAAACCCAGGTATGGCGCAGGTGGGGCCAGGATAGCCTTTCTTCATCCTAAATCAACCGGTGGCATTTTGATCGAATTGTGCGAACGATGATCATGGCTGCAGGGTTTGAATTTTTTGCAGAAAGTGGTGAAGTAATTGGATGAAAAGTTAAAGCATCTTGAAGAGCGTCGCCGGCTAACAACAGCCGGTGGTGGAGAAAAAAGAATTAATGATCAACACGGGAAAGGGAAACTTACAGCCCGGGAAAGACTTGAACTGCTGCTCGACGAAAACAGCTTTGTTGAGCTGGGGACCTTTGCTCAGACCGGCCTGGAAGATGCCAGCAGCCTCGATTACCCCAATCCCGGCGAAGGGGTTGTTACCGGTTACGGGACAATAAGTGGGCGTAGTGTATATGTTTATGCCCAGGATTTTACTGTGGCCGGTGGTTCGCTCAGTGAAGTGCATGCATCAAAGATCTGCCGTATCCTTGATCTGGCTGCTCAGAACGGCACACCGGTTATCGGCCTCAATGATTCAGGTGGGGCTCGTATACAGGAAGGGGTATATGCTCTGAATGGATACGGGTCAATCTTCTATCGCAACACTCTTTGCTCCGGAGTAATTCCACAGCTTTCAGTTATCATGGGTCCCTGTGCCGGGGGCGCCGTATATTCTCCCGCGATCACCGACTTTATATTTATGGTCAGTGGTACGGGGAATATGTTTATTACCGGTCCCCAGGTTATCAAGGCTGTTACCGGCGAAGAAGTTTCGGCCGAAGATCTGGGCGGAGCGGCTACCCACAACCAGACCAGCGGGGTGGCTCATTTCTTTGCTGAAGATGAAAAGAACTGCTTCAGCCAGATCCGCAGGCTGCTCAGTTTTCTTCCCTCCAATAACGTGGATGACCCTCCCCTGGTTGAGCCTCTTCTCCCCGAGTTAAGTGCGGAAGATCTTGTTTCGATTATTCCCGATAACCCAAACCGCTCTTATGATGTTCGCGAAGTAGTCAAACGAATTGTTGATGGCAGTGATCTGATGGAAGTTCATGCCGGCTATGCCCAGAATGCGGTAGTCGGCTTTGCCCGGATTAACGGCAGGCCGGTCGGGATTATTGCCAACCAGCCCCAGGTTAAGGCGGGATGCCTTGATGTTAATTCTTCAGATAAAATTGCCCGTTTTGTCCGCTTCTGTGATTGCTTTAATTTACCCCTGATTACTTTTGTGGATGTTCCCGGTTACCTTCCCGGTGTTGAACAGGAATGGGGAGGAGTTATCCGTCACGGCGCCAAGGTCCTTTACGCTTATTCAGAAGCCACTGTTCCCCAGATCTCGATCATCCTCAGGAAAGCCTACGGTGGGGCATACATTGCGATGAATTCGCGGTCGTTGGGTGCGGACCTATGCCTGGCCTGGCCCTCGGCAGAGATTGCTGTGATGGGCCCGGAAGGTGCGGTTAATATTGTCAACCGGCGTGAAATCGATCAGGCTGAAGATGCAAATCAGAAACGTAATGAACTGGTTGACCAGTACAAGAACAAATATGCCAATCCTTATATTGCTGCAGCCAGGGGGTGGATCGATGAAGTTATCGACCCCCGCCAGACCCGTGAATACCTGATCCGCGGCCTTGAAATGGTAGAACATAAGCGTGAACAGAGGCTGGTCCGTAAACACGGCAATATACCGCTGTAAAGGGTTCGATCATAAATAGCAGAAACAGCTATTGACATAACTGTCCGGAATGTTATAAAATAACATTCAATGTTATATGAATCCGTTGATGGGGAGAGTATCCGTTTTGTGGAGGCCTAGCGAGCCGGAGTTGGTGGAAGTCCGGACCAGAAACAGGCGGCGAAGCGCACCCCGGAGGTGACGGTTGAAGCCGGTTAGAATTACCGGTGTGTAGGCCGATCCGGTTTTATACCGTTATCAAGGCTGTTTTTCGTGAAAACAGCGTAAGTGGATCAACCATTTTGTTGATCAATAAAGGTGGTACCGCGAACCCCTCGTCCTTTAACCGACGAGGGGTTTTTTATTTTATATTTATAAATCTTAAACATAAGTGTCACGCGGTGAAATTAAGGAGGAGTTTACAATGGCGAAAGAAAAAGTAGTACTGGCCTATTCAGGAGGCCTCGACACATCTATTATTGTCAAATGGCTGCAGGAGACCTATGATTATGAAATTATAGCGATGACTGCAAATGTCGGCCAGGGGGATGATGATTTAGGCAGCCTTGAAGAGAAAGCACTTAAAACAGGGGCATCCCAGCTGTTTATTGAGGATATCCGTGAAGAACTGGTAACCGATTACATTTACCCCATGGTTCAGTCGGGAGCGGTTTATGAAGGGAAATACCTGCTGGGGACTGCTATTGCCCGCCCCCTGATCGGGAAACGGCTGGTGGAGATCGCCGAAAAAGTTGGCGCCAAAGCAATAGCACACGGGGCAACAGGAAAAGGAAATGATCAGGTTCGTTTTGAATTTGCCATAAAAGCCCTGAATCCTTACCTGAAAATAATTGCGCCCTGGCGTGAATGGGAACTGGAATCGCGCAGTGACTGCATGAATTATGCGTGCAACCATGGTATTCCTGTGTCAGCAACGATTGAAAAGCCGTACAGCATAGATCGCAATATCTGGCATATCAGCTTTGAAGGCGGAATATTGGAAGATCCGGCTGTTGAGCCTGAAAGCGATATGTTCTGTTTGACAGTTGCACCGAAAGATGCACCGGATGAACCTGAAGATCTGGTGATCAGCTTTGAACAGGGTATTCCTGTTAGCGTGAACGGTCATAAACTACCTCCTGTTAAATTGATAGAAGAGTTGAACCGGATCGGCGGAAAACACGGTATTGGCCGGATTGATATGGTTGAAAACCGCCTGCTCGGCATGAAATCCCGGGGCATTTACGAAACACCGGGAGGCACACTGCTCTCTTTTGCCCACCGGGAACTTGAACAGTATACCCTGGACCGTGAAACATATCATTACAAGGAAGTTATTGCCCTGAAGTATGCAGAGATGATTTATTACGGTCTCTGGTTTACCCCGCTGCGTGAAGCGCTGGATGGGTTTATTCAAAAAACGCAGGAACCGGTTACCGGATCGGTCGGTCTCAGGCTTTACAAGGGGAACATAGAAGTAACCGGAAGGGAGTCTGAACATACTCTCTATCATCCGGCGATGGCAACCTTCGAAGCCGATACACTTTTTGAACAGAAAGATGCCCAGGGCTTTATCAATCTTTATGGTTTACCGCTGACCATAAAGGGAATGATGGATCAGAAGAAGAAAAAAGAGCTCAGGGAGGTAGCGGGAAGCTGAAAAAGTCATGGCAGGGAAGGTTTTTAAAAAATACTGCTGATTCAGTGCTCCGTTTTACGGCATCACTGCCCTTTGATCAGCGTCTTGCCCTTTACGACATATCGGGCAGTATTGTCCATGTACAAATGCTTGAAACAAGGGAAATTATCACCCGGGAAGAGCGCGACCTGATCATCAAAGGCCTGGGAGAAATTCAAGAAGAAATCGAAGAAGGCAGTTTCCCCTATGCACTGGAATTTGAAGATATTCATATGAATATTGAAAAGAGGCTTACCGATAAGATCGGTGCGGTCGGAGGAAAACTGCACACCGCCCGCAGCCGCAATGACCAGGTTGCCCTGGATATGCACCTCTATGTCAGGGATGAAATTGGAAAAATCGAAAATCAGCTGTATCAGCTTCAGGAAACCATGCTTAATCTTGCCGAAAAGTATGAAGAAGTGCTTATACCCGGGTATACACACCTTCAGCGGGCTCAACCACTGCTATTGGCACATCACCTGCTGGCCTATTTTTGGATGTTCCAGAGAGACCGGGAGAGGCTGCAGGGAGTTAAAAAAAGGACAGATCTGATGCCCCTGGGAGCCGGGGCCCTTTCCGGTACCGGTTTTGATATCGACCGGGCAATGGTAGCCAGTAGCCTCGGTTTCCGGGAATTATATGAAAACAGTATCGATGCTGTCAGTGATCGGGATTATATCATTGAATTTTTATCATTTGCCTCGATCCTGATCATGCATTTGAGCCGGTTTTGTGAAGAGTTGATCCTTTGGTCTTCAACGGAATTTTCCTTTATCGAGCTTGATGATGCCTACACAACGGGCAGCAGCATGATGCCCCAGAAGAAAAATCCTGATGTGGCAGAATTAATAAGGGGCAAGGCCGGTCGTTTTTACGGTTCTCTTCTATCCATACTGACCATGATGAAAGGTTTGCCTCTGGCTTACAACAAGGATATGCAGGAAGATAAGGAAGGCCTGTTTGATACTATTGATAATCTGAAAGAGATCTTACCGCTCTTTGGAGAAATGCTGCAGACCATGAGTATCAATCATAAAAACCTGGAATATGCAGTCGACGACGATTATCTATGCGCCACGGACCTGGCAGATTATCTGGTCACCCGGGGGGTCGCCTTCAGGGATGCCCACCACCTGGTGGGACAAATGATTGCTTACTGCAGAAGCAGGGATATCCGCTTAAAAGATCTTTCATCTGATGAACGAAAAAAATTCCACCCATCGCTTACCGGTGATATTTCGCACCTGCTCGATCCCAAACGGGTAGTCGAAGCCCGGAAAAGCCGGGGCGGGACTGCTCCTGAAGCGGTAAAGAAACAGCTTGAATTGGCTTATGAGAAACTGCGGGGTTGATAAAATATTAAAGGGTTAAAAGATCAGGGGATAACCCCTGGTCAAATCCATATCGGAGAAGAGTGAAGCAAGATGGGGTAACCTGGTTACTCCATTTTCTTTTAAAGTCGGTAACAGTTTAATAAAGAGTGAAGCAGCTATACGGGCATCACTTAATGCATGATGCCGACCTTCCAGATCCAGCTTAAAATTCCTGGCCACATTTTCCAGAGAGTAATCTCCCAGCGCATAAAAAAGCGCCGAAGTGAGGAGAACGGTATCGATGACGGGATTAACCACCCTCCTGCCGATTACTTCGCCAATCTGCCTGTTCAGGAAAGCAAGATCAAATGGAGCATTATGGGCAACAAGAACCCGCGGGCCGCAAAATTCCAGAAAATCTTTTATTACCTCAATCGCATAGGGCTGATCATTGACCATTTCATTGTCTATTCCGGTCAGCTTTGTAATCTGGGCTGGAATGGACCTGCCCGGGTTAACCAGACGATAGAAAGCAGGCTGGCTGATAACCTGTTCCTTTTCAACAATTACAGCGCCAATCGATATGATCTCATCTCCGCGGTAGGGATATAGTCCGGTTGTCTCGGTGTCAAAAACAACATAAGTTCCTCCCTGCAGCTCCTGGTCCCAATCAATTTTGCTTTTGATAAAAGTAATAAGGCTGTCAAGGTTTTCCAGCAACGCGGTATCGTAAGAAACTACAGTTGATTTTTTACTGCCAGGCATGATCCGGTCGAAAATTTTATCGGGGATAAATTTCTTTCCGTTGACTGCAGTTCTTTTTGCCTGGCGATTCAGTTTTTGATAGTCCGGCTCAAAATGTGTTTTATTGTCCATACCCGGTTTTCCTGCTTTCTTTAAGCTTTATGTGCATGAAAAGCATGCATGGTTAAAGATTGAAGGCGGTTAACAACCAGCAGTGATTCTTTAAGCATAGTCATCTCTTTTTTACTCAGTGTTTTCAGGTTGATTAAATTATCGGGCTGCTTGCCCGCTTTAACTTTTTCCAGGGCATTGCGGATGCGAAACATCATCAGTGTTTCATAAGCTGCTTCAATATATTCCGCATCTTCAACTTTAAAAACTCCCCGTTCTTTTAACTTCTGAATTCGCTCAAACGAGTTGGTTTCGTTGATCCCTTCCCGCAGGGCAAAAATTCGCAGGCAGTCAACAAGATGAACCATTACGGCATTTTTCAGGTTCAATTTATTGCGATCTTTGCTTGATTTTCCGGTGATTATCTGCCTGAATAGATTGAGCGGAGTGTGCTGTCTTAAGTCATCCTCGGCCAGAAATTGCAGGGCATGTCTCGATTTTTTAAAAAGGTCGGCTGTAAATATTTTTAAATCTTCATACAGCTTTATATCGCCGGTAATCGGGCGGTAATCAAGGAATATTGTCATGTTGCGTATATCTTTCGGATCAAGTTTGTCAACCCAGGCGAGGGTATCGGCTTTCCATGCCGAAAGAGGTTTGCACCAGGCCGGATTTTCGGCCATAACGTCGCCGGCACAGCGTTTAAAACCACATTCCTCCAGACCCTTAACAATTAATCGCCCCAAAGTTAAAAAGTATTCTGCTGAAAGTACTGACAGATCACCTGTGGAATCTTCATAAATAATCCCGTTATCCTGGTCGCTTCGTGAATACTGCTCTTTTCTTCCGCCACTGCCCATGTTGATGAAACAGTATTTAACCGGTGGAAGCCCCAGTCCGGAGCTCTCAAGTTCTAATTCTGACAGGCGCACCATCTTTCGGATAATCCGATCATAGAGTTCATTTACCAGAGCACAGATTTCAGAGGCAAAAGCCCTGTCGGTTATCAGGGCCTGTTCTACCTGATCCACTTCTTTTATCAGAGCAGCCAGCCCTGAGAAAGAATCCTGGTGTTCTATCTGCCGGACAATGGAAATAGCCCCGCTTTCGCGGTTGCGGATTAAATCTTTTACAGTAACAATTCCGTGCAGGACGTCGTTGTCATCAGTAACCACAACATGCTGGATATTATGTTTGGTCATCATTAAGAGCGCCTGGTAACTGAAATCGTTAGGTTGGACAGTGATCAATTCATGAGACATAATTTTGTGGGCTCGTTGCTCCAGGTCGGGTTTATCTGCGGAAAGAACTTTATTGACCATGTCTTTCTCAGTTATTATCCCCACCGGTTTACCGTTAAAGGCAGTGACGACAACCGAACTCACATTATATTCAGCCATTTTTTTGGCCACTTTACTTATCGTATCCATGGGCAGACAGGTAATAACTTTTTCAGTCAGTATTTCAGCAATCTTTCGTTTCAACGATTGACCGCTGTCAATTCTTCCTTCGAAGTAATTATCGGTAATGGTCTGGTAGAGTTCCTTAAGCCTGGAAGCCAGTATTTTTGTAAAGTAGTCAGCGAAACGTTCACTGCTGCTCAAAGCCTCATGAAACAGTTTACGGCTGATCAACAGGCAGGTTAAATCTTTGGAGGCCAGCATGGATATGGGGTAGGGTTCGTCGGTAAGCAGGACGGTTATTCCGAAGAAATCACCCCTGTTTCTAACTGTCGTTACCGTTTCATCGCCGCCGATTGAAACAAGGGATTTAGCCTGTCCCCGGTAGACAATATAGAGCGTTTTTTTCGATCTTTCCCCCTCACGGAATATATAAGTTCCTTCAGGGAAATGGGCGGTTTTAGCTCCCCCTGCTACATCTTTCAGGACTTTTTCTTCCAGAAAGCTGAAGGGAGGCATTTCGCTCAGGAATTCCGTAATTTCAATGGTATTTTCCCTGACTTGCGGCATCGGTAAACACTCCGAAAAAATATTAAGAATCTTATGCTATTTATTATAACCCTGCATAGATTGAGGGGCAAGAAGAAGCGGGTTCCGGACGGGAACCCGCTTCATTGATATGCGTTAAATTAAATAAATCTGTTCTACAAATTAATCGGCCTGGTGTTTCTTTTCTTCTTCCTCGCGCAGCATCCGGCGCAGGACTTTGCCGATCATGGTTTTCGGAAGTTCAGATCTGAATTCTACCAGTTTCGGCACTTTGTAGGGTGCGAGGTGTTCTTTGCAGTGATCAAAAACTTCCTGCTCGGTCATCTCCACACCTTCCTTGCAGACCACGTAAGCTTTTATTGTTTCCCCGCGATAGGGGTCGTTAATTCCGGCAACTGCAGCTTCCATAATTTTTGGATGAGTATAAAGGACCTCTTCAACGTCCCGGGGATAAATGTTGAACCCTCCGGCGATGACCATATCCTTCTTGCGATCGACGATATATGCATAGCCTTCCTCATCGGCTTTTGCGATATCACCGGTATAGAACCAGCCATCCCTGATCGCCTGCTTATTTTCCTCCGGCATATTCAGATAGCCTTCCATTACCTGTGGTCCGCGTAAACATATTTCACCTATTTCACCGATGGGCAGTTCTTTCTCACCGGTTTCCACGTCGACAATTTTAAACTCCGTGTCGGGCATGGGTAAACCGATACTGCCCGGTTTTCTCTTGCCGTAAACCGGGTTGGCATGGGTTACCGGTGATGTTTCTGAGAGACCGTAACCTTCAACCAGCCTGCCGCCGGTAATCTTTTCAAACTGCTGCTGGACTTCGACCGGCAGGGGTGCAGCGCCGCTGATGCAGACCCGGATTGATTTTATGTCGTATTTGTCAAGATTTGGCGCGTTATTGATCGCCACGTAAATGGTTGGAACCCCGGGAAAGAGGGTCGGTTTCTGCTTATCGATAGTCTTCAGGACATCTTCCAGAACAAAGCGAGGCAGAAGGACCAGTTTGGCCCCGCTCAACATTCCCAGGTTCAGGATAGTGGTCAACCCGTAACTGTGGAAGAAAGGCAGCACGCCGAGGACGACTTCTTTTCCATCCTGAAAGTCCGTGCACCAGGCTTTAACCTGGTACATGTTAGCGACGAGGTTTCTGTGCTGAAGGACGGCACCCTTCGAGACTCCTGTTGTTCCACCGGTATAGAGAAAGAGCATACGATCCTCGGGTTTCACTTCTGCGACTGGAGGAACTTTTCCGGCATTTTTATTAATCAGATCGGTAAATGAGTGATCTTCTTTGGCCAGTTCAACCCTGTCTCCTTCTTTTTTCTCTTTAGCCACGGTATATAAAAAGCTTAAAAATCCCGGGAAATAGTCTTTTATATTGGAAACAATAATATTCTTCAGGTTGGTCTTCGGCTGGACTTCCTTGATCATTTTATAGAATCGGGTCAGAGTAATAATCGTTTCAGCTCCGGAGTCTTTTAACTGGTACTCCATCTCCCTGGCAACGTAGAGCGGGTTGCAGGGGACGACAATTGCTCCGAGCGCAAGGGCAGCGAAATAAGCAATCGGAAATTGAGTGCTGTTGGGCAAATGAATGGCAACGCGATCGCCCTTTTTTACTCCCATCTCTGCCAAAGCAGAAGCTAATGCGTCAACCTGGGCAGATAGTTCTCCATAGGTCAGTTCACGGCCCATAAAATGAACAGCCGGTTGGCCTTTATATTTTTTTACTGATTCCTGAAAAAGTTGGTAAACGGAAGATTTGGGGTAGTCAATACTGTGGGGAACTCCTGGTTCATAATGCTCAAGCCAAATTTTTTCCATATAATTACTCCTCCTTTTGCGCCTGTAACGCACTGGTATGATTATTGTTAATAATCCTATTCGATACTATATTAAGATTTCCTTTTTAGTTTAAAAAATTATAAACAATATAGGAGTAATATCATATAATTCTAAAAACAAACCAAATGATCATAATTGCTTCAATAGTAAGTTTAATTGGCACGGCAATCCAAAATCCTACAGATGCACCTATTCCGGCACGCACTGCCTGATCCGAGGGGCGGTTAAAGATCAGCTCAGCCAGGGTGGCTCCCGGAAAGGGGTCGGTGCTGTTCCCGAATGGGAAAAAGAAAAAACCGACAAATAGACCTAACCCTGCTCCCCATGGCTGTCGACAAGTATAACAGATAAAAAATCAGAAAAAATATAACCAAAAAAATGATTTGCCTTCTCCTTCAAGAAGGATATTTTTAGTGATGCGTAGAATAAATATACTCAATTTATAACAATATGAATAAATTGGGAAGGAGGAGAAATATTAAAATAATATAATAAATTAGAATAAAGTGATATTATCGATCAAAGCAAGGAGGTGACTTTCGGTGAGCAATGAAAGTAAAAGAAGTTATAAGCTTGAAGTATGGGTTACTGCCATCTGCTTTATAATTGTCGCTATAACCGGCGGCTTTTTCAGTTCATTCGTAGTTATCCTTAACGAACGTTTCTTTAACCAGATCCCTACGCCCGAACAGCTGGTGCCTTTCTATGGTGAATCGATGTTTGTTGTCAAAGAAGGTATGACAGTAATGGGTTTCCCCCTGCATTATTTCTTGTTAATTGTACTCAGCTGGATCGGCGCAACTGTAATCGGTGCGATCTGGTGTATCGTTATGGATCGATTGGAAGAAAAACAGAGAGCTTAATTATCTGCTGAAAGGAGGGATTTATAATTCATGGAACCAAGAGGTGAAGTTTTTGTTTTAGGTCTGATTCTCAGTATTATTGTTCTTGTTATATCGGTATTAATTTCTGTTTGGGCTCGCAGGTTCACCCGGAACCTGGGAGACTATTATGTGGCCGGGCGTAGTATCGGTGCTATTAATAATGGTTTGGCCATGGTTTCACTGGCGCTAAGTCTGACAACTTTTGTCGGTTTAACAGCCCTGATTATAGAAGGGGTTTACATTGCAGTAGCCGTATATGCTTCCTTTACCGCAGCTTTTATCGGTTTAATGATTTTGGCGGCTCCATACCTGAGGCGGCATAAATCATTTACCACAATGGCCTTTATCTCTGAAAGATATAACAGTAAAACGCTACGCTATATCTCTGTGATTGTCATGATGATTGTCAGCGTTTTATACCTTGCCGGTAACCTGAAAGGTATCGGGATTGTTTTCTACTTCCTGCTTGGTGTGCCGGAAATTGTCGGTATCATAGTCGGTGGTTTGGTTGTTACGCTTTATGTTACACTCGGCGGTATGTATGGTGTTACCTACAACCAGACATTCCAGACCATCGTTCTGCTTTTCTGCCTGATGTTTCCCGTTGCGATCGTTTTGAGGGCATTGGGCGCTACCGGATGGGCTTTTCCACCGCTTGGATACGGTAGCATGGTTCCGCTGATGACTCAAACTGTCCCACATTATTTCTGGCCCATGCTGGTCCACCCGGTAGTTTATATTGCCATCTTCCTTGGGTCCTTCTTTGGAATTATCGGCCTGCCGCACTTTGTGATGCGTTATTTTACTGTCCGTGATGCCAAGGAAGCCCGCTGGAGCACAGTACTCTGCGTATTCCTGGTTGGTCTGGTAAATACGACTGTATATGCAACCGGTTTTGCCGCTGTCTACTATATGAATACCCAGGGAGTTAATATCCCTGCATCTGCATACGACTACATGGTCTTTATCCTGGTTGATGCCCTGGCCGGACAGGGCTGGCTGGCCCTGGCTGTTGCCGGTTCAGTAGCGGCCGGACTCTCCACCGTGGCCGGATTGTTGATGATTATGGGTGCCGGCTTGATCCATGACCTCTACGGGGAACTAAAACCTGACGTAGATGATGAGAAGAAACTTAAGCTGTCTTATGCCGCGATGCTTGTGGTCGGCGTCCTGGTGATCATCTTCTCCCTGAACCCACCGGAGTTTATTCTGAAAGCGATCATGTGGGCCTTCGGGATTGCCGCTGCCGGTTTAGGTGTTCCCATCGTACTCGGTATCTGGTGGAAGAGGACAAACAAGTATGGTGTTGGGGCCGGAATGATCGTTGGCACCCTGATCGGTTTTTTGGGTTGGATCATGATCGATTATATGGGAATGAACCCGGTCGATATTCCCTTCCCGTTTTTCGCCAAGTATTTCTACGGGCCGCTGGGCTTTATCAAGGTTACAGCGGTAGCCGTTCCGGTGTCATTCATCCTGACAATTCTGGTATCCTGGTTTACACCGCCACCTGATGAATCTCTCCAGAGACAGGTGGATGAAATGCACGGTTGGTCTGATTACGACCCGAAGCGTTACAACGGGAAAGGCTTGCCCATTACAATTCTGGTCCTTTCCGTGGTTATTATGTGGTTCATGACTACTCTATATGATGTGTTTCCCAAGTAACCCTGCGGCATGAAGCGGCTCTCCCCTGATGGAGGGCCGCTTTAGCCGGATTATTTTATGTACAGGAGGTGGTCGCTTTATGGAGAATTGGGAGAAATTAAGTAAAATGCCCTACAAGGATATCAAAGATATGCAGGATCGCAAACTGCGGGCCTTTATCGCCAACCAGATATATTTACACAGCCCGTATTACAGCAAATTGCTGAAGGAACAGAAGATCGATCCTTTCAAAGTAAAGGGCATTGATGATCTGCGTCATCTTCCGTTTACTTATAAATGGGATATCGCGCCAACAGACGAAGAGCCAATGAAAGCAAAAGACTTTGTTATACGTCCCGACGAAGAAGTTACCGAAAAATACGGTCATCTGGCCAAAATGTCGATGACCGGCGGGAAAGCCCTGGTGGAGGAAAAGCTTTATGATTTTAAGCCGGTACACATGCATTTTACTACCGGACGAACGGCTCTGCCCACACCATTTGTTTATTCAAAACGTGACCTTGAAAATTTGAAAGAATCGGGATACCGTCTTCTGGATGTCTTTAAGGTAACCAGCGATGATATTGTGGTGAACTGTTTTCCCTTTGCCCCGCATCTCGCATTCTGGCAGACCTTTTTTGCAGGTGAGAAGATGAATGTTGCCGGCTTTCACAGCGGTGGAGGAAAAATAGTGGGGACCAATAACCTGATGGATGCTTTCGAATATTTACAGCCGACTGTAGCTGTTTTCATCCCCGGTTATTGTTATTACTTCCTCAGGGAAGCAGTAAAACAGGGACGGGATTTCTCTTCCGTAAATAAAATATTCTTCGGCGGGGAAAGAGTACCTCCCGGACTGAAGGATAAGATCAAAGAGCTTTTCGCCCAACTCGGGGCAAAAGAGGTTACGGTTCTTGCAACTTATGGTATGACCGAGGCAAAGGTTGCCTGGGCTGAATGTCCATCCCATGATGAATATTTCGGTTATCATCTCTATCCCGACATGGAAGTATTCGAAACGGTTGACCCCGAATCAGGTGAGCCGGTGGGAGAAGGAGAAGAGGGGGAAATAGTCTATACCGCACTGGATTGGCGCGGTACAGCGGTTCTGCGCTACCGGACGGGTGATATTGCCAAGGGTGGTCTATTGTATGAGCCTTGTCCCAACTGTGGCCGGACAGTTCCGCGAATCAGTTCAAACATTCAACGTAAGTCGGAACTGAAAGAATTTAACATGACCAAGGTCAAGGGGACACTGGTTAACTTAAATAACTTCTTCCCCTTGATGATGAGCCATCCCGACATTGAAGAGTGGCAGGTTGAAATGCGTAAACGTAACGATGACCCCTTCGACCTGGATGAAATATATCTTCATGTGGCTACCAAAGGTGAAATTGACAAGGAAAAATTCACTGGAGATATCAAGCAGAAAGTGCTGAGAGATACTGAGGTCTCCCTGACCGATATTATCTTCAAGTCGGTCCCGGAGCTTGTTTCACAACTTGGTATGGAAACCGAACTGAAAGAAAAACGTATAATCGACAACAGGCCATCTTAAAAATACCACCGTGAGGAAGAAAGGAGGCAAAGTATGCAGGCGTGGAGTAAAATAAGCAGGATGCCGGCACCGGCAATATCAAAGATGCAGGATGAACTTCTGAACAAAATGGTCAATGATGAACTGGCGGTAAGGCACCCTTACTATCGTGATCTTTTTAAAACCAATAACATTGATCCCAGGGAAATCAGGGGAAAAGCTGATCTGGGAAAAATTCCCTTCACCTGTAAGGAAGATATGCTTACACCAGACGGGGATCTGATGTTTCCGAAAAAATTCGTGATTGAAGTTCCCTCGGATGATGGACAACAAACCAAGAAAAAAGGCTTTTCTCTTTTTGGCAAAAAAGATAGCGAACCGGAAAGATCGGATTATAAATTTCATACGCTCTATTTCACCGCCGGGAGAACGTCGAAGCCCGTTCCCATTGAATATACCCATTATGACCTTGATAACCTGCGTGAAGCCGGTTCAAGGGCTTTTGATATTATGGAGCTTACCCGGGATGATACCCTGATCAATGCTTTTACTTTTGCACCCAATGTGCATTTCTGGCAGATGTTCTACAGTACCATTGGTATTGGCAGTACGGCCCTTCAGACAGGTGGCGGTAAGGTTCTTGGGCTGGAAAAAATACTAAAAGCCCTTGACAGTACCGAGGCTCCTGTTCTGACGATGGCTCCGGGTTATGCAAGATTTGCCCTGCACACACTGGAGCATTTCGGGTTTAGCGCTTCAAACCTGGAAAGAATAATAATCGGAACAGATTTTGCACCCCTTGCTGCAGTTGAAAAGCTTAAAAAGCTGATGAAATCTGTAGGAGCCAAGGTAGACCGGGTTCAGCGTATATATTTCATTTCTGAGGCTAAATCAGGTTGGGCAGAATGTGCTCCCGATTTTGGTTATCATACGAACCCCGATCACATAATGATCGAAGTGGTCGATCCCGATGGCGATACCGTCCTCGGCGAGGGAGAAAGAGGCGAGATTGTCGTTACAAACCTCGATTCCCGCGGCACAGTTGTTCTCCGCTTCAGAACAGGAGATATTGCAACCGGTGGTTTGGTGCATGAACCCTGCCCTAACTGTAAGAGAACGGTTCCCCGTATTATGGGTGACATCGAACGGAAATCGATGTACTACGAACTGCAAACCGGAGAGGGTAAGGTTATCTTTAATGGCAACCAGATGCGCAAAATGATGTTTACTCATGATGATGTACTGATCTGGTATGCTGAAATTAAAAATACGGATGGAAAAGATAATATTAAAGTTGTGGTTAAGGGTGTTTCCGGTAGCGATGAGGAGGCGCTGCTAAGAAGTTTGAAAGAGGATCTGGAGGGTGAATTTAAACTGCCATTTACATTGGAAAGCAGTTCTCTGGATGCCATAGCAAATAAAATCGGACTCGAAAAATTTATTACAGAACAGAATATTTTCGATATCCGTACAAAATAACTAACAAATTAAGAAAACCCCTGTATTCAGCAGGGGTTTTCTTCTTTTTTCCCGTATTCTACTGGTTGGACCGCTTTTCATAAATCCACGATAATGATATAATTGGAAAACACAGCGTCTCGGATGACAGCACTTTTCAGGCAGTTTGAGAAAGGCAGGTGTAATATTGAGTACAATACCGGAATTTGTTAACTTGGATACAATCACCAATAATCTAAATGATGCTCTATTTTTGGTTGGAAGGGATCACAAGGTTATCTGGTTGAATCGACAGGCTGAAGAATTCTTCAATACCAGCTTCGAAACAGCACAAAATAAAAAAGTTGTTGAATTGACCGGATTTGATAAACTTGAAAATTTATTGAAAGATGTAATTGAGAAGGAAGCGGCACTGAAGTGTTCTTACGAGGAAGCATCAGTCAAGGTCAAGCGGCTCGACCAGCGCTATTTTTTTAAAATTGCCATTAACCCTATTTTCCATGAGGAAAAGATGTACGGTGCTCTCATCCAGCTAACCGACGTTACACGTTTTCATGAAATGGAAAAGATTAAATCTGATTTCGTATCTATTGTTTCCCACGAATTTAGGACTCCGCTGACAACTATAATAGTTGGTGTGGAAATGCTTAAAGAAGGCATGCTCGGTGATTTGACTCCCCGGGGCAAGGAAGTTCTGGAAGCTATCGGGGCCGATTGCGAAAGACTGAGCAGGTTGATTGATAACCTTATGGAGCTATCCCGGATTGAATCGGGCACTATTTATGTTGATGCCCAGCCAACCGATGTGGCCGATCTGGTGCAAGAGGCGGTGCGACCGTTACAGATCCAGGCAGATACTCAGGGTGTTGAATTGATAACCGATCTTCCGCCGGAACTGCCTCCTGTAGTCGCCGATTTTAACAAGTCGGTATGGGTTTTGGCTAACCTGGTCGGGAATGCAATGCGTTATACAGACCCCGGGGGAACAATTACAGTCAGGGTCAGGCAAAAAGGCAAACGACTTTTCTTCTCGGTTGAGGATACCGGGTGCGGTATTCCCGTTGAGCATCAGGAAAAGATATTCCGCAAATATATTCAGGTTCGCGGGCATGGCCGAAAAGGTGCAGGTGGAGTAGGATTAGGCCTGGCCATAGCCAAAGATATTGTTATGGCCCACGGTGGAGAAATTTGGGTTGATAGCAAGGTTGGTGAGGGAACAACCTTTACATTTACTTTTCCCATCTACCAGGGGCCGGAATCAGTTACATTAACCGACAAAGATCAAGAAGGAGGGTAAGTTATGGCTAATAAAGTGTTACTGGTTGAAGATGAAAAAAATGTAATATTGGGAGTTCGCACCTGTCTTGATGCTGTTGGCTACCAGGTAGATATAGTGGAAGACGGAGAGGAAGCTTTAAAATATATTGGCAGGGAAAAACCAGATCTTATACTTCTCGATCTTCTTTTACCCAAAGTTGACGGTTTTGAAGTATTGAAAGTTATCAAGGGAAATCCTGAAACCAGTGAAATTCCGGTTATCGTTTTAACCGCGAAAGCAGAGGAAGAAGACCGTCAAAGAGTGATGGATCTGGGAGCAAATAATTACATGACCAAACCTTTTAAACCCCAGGAGCTTTGGGATTTACTTAAACATTATCTCCCCGGGAAGGTCGAATAAACTTTACAATATATAAAATGAAGTAAATCAAGGGCACAGTTAACTGTGCCCTTTAAAAAATATAAAACTATTACTTATAGTCTTTAAAAAGGAGGTTTCTATGGCTGTTCGGAAACCGGCATATGAACAGGGGCCGATACGCCCGCCCAGCGAAGCGCACAGCCTGTTGTTGCGACTCACCCGCAATTGTCCCTGGAACAAATGTCTTTTTTGTCCTATTTATAAGGGTGAAAAGTTCAGCCGCCGCTCAGTCGATGAGATTAAAGAAGATATTGCAGCTATTGCTGACGCGGTTGATAAGATAAAAACCATATCGCATAAACAGGGTTTCAACGGCGTGGTTAACTCCAGCGTTTTTGATCTTGTACAGAATCGATTTCCGGAATATATATCTGTTGCTTTCTGGCTTTATCATGGCGGAGAGAATGTTTTCCTGCAGGACGGAGACGGTCTGAGACTCTCCAGGGAGCAGCTGCAGACAATACTTAAATTCCTTAACGAAAAAATACCCGGAATCACCAGAATAACCACTTATGCCCGTTCAAAAAGTATTCTTCGCTATTCTGTGGAAGATTTAAGCAAACTGAAGAATGCTGGTTTAAGCCGTATCCATGTCGGCCTGGAAAGCGGAAATGACCGGGTCCTTGAATTCATGAACAAAGGGGTAAGTGCTGCCGAGCATGTTGAGGCAGGCCAAAGAGTAGTCAAGGCCGGTATCTCTTTAAGTGAATATGTCTTGATCGGTCTGGGCGGCAGAAACCTTTGGCGTGAACATGCACTGGATACAGCGAAAGTTTTAAATGAGATCAATCCTGACTTTATCAGGGTCAGAACCCTGGCTGTTCATCCGGTTGCGCCGCTTTATGAAGCGGTTCAGCAGGGTACATTTATTCCTTTGGATGATGATACTGCAGTTAAAGAAGAACTGCTCCTGATCGAGCATTTGGATAATATAAACTCCCACTTTTTCAGCGATCATGTATTAAACCTTTTGGAAGAGGTTAACGGCAGGTTCCCTGAAGAGAAAGAGCATATGATAAACCTGATCAGAACATACCTGTCCTATCCTGATCGGGAGCGCGAAATTTTCAGGCTGGGGAGAAGAATGGGCTACTTCCGGCAGCTTAAAGATCTTTCTGATATCCGGCGAAGATCAGCAGTTGAAGAGATTTACGAACAGCTGAGGCAGAATGGAATGGATATGGATCGGTATATTGCCGAACTTATGCTCAGGTTTATCTGACATTAACAAAGGGGAAAAGAGTATATTATGCGCGTCGCAGTAGCAGTTGTTGAACTGCATATTCCAGGGGTTACATCGTTGAAAGGTAAACGGCAGGTGGTAAAAAGCCTGATCCAACGCCTCCGTAACAAATTCAATATATCTGTTTCTGAAACAGGCAGCCAGGACTTATGGCAGAGAACAGAACTGGGTATAGCAGCTGTATGCTACAACGGGGCCGGGGCCGATAGCATTATGGAGAAGATCTTTTCCTTCATTGAGTCGGAAAACGGGATCGAGATTATCTCTTTTCATTCAGAAAAATACTAGTTTGCCTTATAAGGAGAGCCAGTCGGTGATTAAATTCAGGCAGATTGCAGAACTTGCACATCACCTGGCCGGAATGGCCATAAATGAAGGAGATACGGTGGTCGATGCTACGGCCGGCAACGGAATTGATACTCTATTTTTGGCTGAAAAAGTCGGACCGGAAGGTAAGGTATTTGCCTTTGATATCCAGGAAGAAGCCCTGCAAAAGACAGCCGAAAATTTAAAGAACCGAAAACTTTCGGAACGGGTACTCCTAATTCACGACAGCCATGAAAATATAGCCGAATATATAAATATTAGAATAAGCGTTGTGATTTATAACCTCGGTTACCTGCCTGGAGGAAACAAGCAAATAACAACCAGGTGCACAACAACGATCCACAGTTTGAAAGAAGTCTTAAAATTGCTTGCTCCCGGAGGTATCATTGTCATTACAGCCTATAGAGGGCACGCTGAAGGGAAAATTGAGTTGGATAAAATAATGCAGATGGGTAAGAGTCTGCTTCCGGCCGAGTACACTGTTTTGCATCTCAACCTGCTGAACCAGGAAAACGAACCGCCGGAACTGATAGTAATCCAAAAAAGTCTTTTTTACGATTAACATATCTGAACAAGGATTTAATACCTAATTTGTCGAAAATGTGGTATATTCTGATATAACTCGTAAAATGAATAGGAGCTCGGGTAACCTGACAAACAAATGGCAATTAATCAAAGACGAAATGGCTTTAGTTGATACTCGACTTCAAGAATTTACAGATACAGCCAGTCCGGAGATATTTGAAGTAAGCAGCTATATTTTTAACGGTGCCGGTAAGAGAATGCGGCCGGGTTTATTATTGCTTGCAGCTTATCGTCCCGGTAGAAGCCTGACAGAATATATCGATGCAGCAGTTGCGCTGGAATTAGTGCACACCGCTTCCCTGCTTCACGACGATGTTATCGATATGGCTTCAATCAGGCGGGGCAAGGATACAGTTCATGTCAAGTGGAGCAACCGTATTTCAGTTCTTACCGGCGATTACCTGCTCAGCAGAGCTCTTGAAATGCTGGTCAGCTATCACAATTGGGGCTTGATGGATATTATAGTCAAGATTGTGGAAAATATGTCTGAAGGTGAAATTGAACAGGCTTTCGCAAATTGTGATACAGCTATGCTTGAGGAGCGCTATTTTAAATGGATCGGCAAAAAGAGCGCTTATTTTTTCGCCGGATGTTGCCAGGCTGGAAGTCATATGCGAGAAGACAGCCCTCGGGAAACAAGCCGGTGGTTTGATTACGGTTATAACCTGGGTATCGCATTTCAGTTGGTTGATGATCTACTCGACTATACAGGGAAAAAAGATCAAACCGGTAAGCCGCTTTATGGAGATCTAAGCAACCGGGTAATCACCCTGCCGCTGATTCGCGCGCTCGGCGACACCCAAAGTAACAGGTTGGTCAACAGCCTGATGTATGCCGACAAGGTTACCGGTGAGGAAATTTCTGTTGTGGCAAATGCTGTACTTGAAGGTGACGGTCCGGGCTATACGTACCGGAAGGCTGAAGAATATATCAATAAAGCCATAGCAGCGGTTGACAAACTTTCTGTACCGGATAACCACCATAGAGAAGTCTTGATTGAACTTGCTAGAGATATATTAAAGAGAACCAGGTAGATTTAAACTAAAAATTATGCTTCATGCTAAGGAGGTTTAACATATGCCAAACCAGAGCATTTCAAAATCTGTAATCAAAAGATTACCGATCTATTTAAGAATTCTCGATCAGTTGGTTGAAAGAAACGTGGATATGATCTCCTCCAAGGAATTGAGCAATGAGTCAGGATTTACCGCTGAACAAATCAGGAAAGATCTGGCATATTTTGGTGCTTTTGGTACCAGGGGCGCAGGCTATAACACATCATTTTTGAGGGATAAGGTGATGAAAATCATCGGCCTCGACACGACCATTGATACTATCGTCATCGGCGCCGGTAACCTGGGAACTGCCCTGACCCGGTATAATACAACAAAAAATCCTTACGTCAACGTTGTTGCCGTATTTGATAAAGACCCGAGGCTGATCGGGAAAAAGATTGACGAAGTAGAAATCTATTCTCTCGATTATATCGGTGAATATATGGCTGACAGGAAACTGAAGGTTGCCATCATCGCAGTTCCGGCAGTTGCTGCCCAGGAAGTAGTAGACCTGATCGTAAAACACGGTATAAAAGCCATATTGAACTTTGCTCCTGTAAAACTGCATGTTCCTGAAGGCGTCCATGTCCATAATGCAGACCTGACTATAGAACTCCAGAGCCTCATCTACTACAGCTCAGCAGAGGATGAAAGAATAGCCAGGCTGCAGCATGAACATGAATCTGTGACTAAAAAATCACCGAAGACTCTATCCCTGGAATAGCTTGATTTAAGCCAAGTTTTTTCCCTTTAAAGGGCTGTTTGTATTGACTTTTAATTATTGCTTCTGTATACTTATTTATGCGAATGGAGCTGTGGTGTAGTTGGTTAACATATCGGCCTGTCAAGCCGAAGACCGCGGGTTCGAGTCCCGTCAGCTCCGCCATATGGCCGAGATAGCTCAGTCGGTAGAGCAGCGGACTGAAAATCCGCGTGTCCCCAGTTCAACTCTGGGTCTCGGCACCAAACTTGCGGAAGTGGCTCAGTGGTAGAGCATCGCCTTGCCAAGGCGAGGGTCGCGGGTTCAAATCCCGTCTTCCGCTCCATTTTTTTGGCGACATAGCCAAGTGGTAAGGCAGAGGACTGCAAATCCTTCATCCCCGGTTCGAATCCGGGTGTCGCCTCCAAAATTTCGCCGGAGTGGCGGAACAGGCAGACGCAAGGGACTTAAAATCCCTCGATCATAACATGATCGTACCGGTTCGATTCCGGTCTCCGGCACCAAACGAATTTTCCCACCAGATCAGGGCATCAAGCCCTGATTTTTTCTCTCATAATTTCGGGACACATTAGTTAATTAAACTTTCAAAAAATTAACTCCCCATTTTTAAATGGTTGTTTTGTAGCAAATCATTCTTATATGCTTGTGATTATGTAATAAAGATAATTATTGATATTTATTCCAGGGATAAATCAGGTGGAATAGTTGTCAGAAAATATAATTAACTAATGTGTCCCGAAATTATTTTAATGTTTGGGGATCTTTTTCTTGCGCATATTATGCTGGATATAGAAGGTGACTCCGGCCGCCAGGATGATATCGCCGATACTGAGGAGCTGATTTTTTTTATACGGAACACTGATGCGATCACCTAAAATCGCCAGGGGTGTTTCCTCTGTCATGGCGGTGTGAAAGGGGCTGCTGTCACTTGCTATCAGTTCTTCTGCTGCCTCGGGCGGCATTTTTGTAATATCGACAGGCATCTTACCATCATTGGCGGCGATTACCAGGAAGTTAAGCAGGATGCCGATACCGATGATGACGATTCCAAACTGCCAGCCCTGGAAAATAATAAATGTCACCAGCAGGAAAAAAGAGAGGGTGTAGAGATAGGGGTAATAAGAAGCCAGATAACCCGGTAGAAAGGTATAGTCAACCCAGATCAAAATCTGTATGGCGATGGCTATAAACATTATAAACCACAGTGAGAAGGAGCTTTTACCCAGGTTTTTGACTTTTCCATTACGCAGCCAGCCGATTATCAAACCGATCAGAACAGCTTCCCAGAGCATTTAAGTCTCCCCGTCAGTTTTTATTGATATAAGTCAGCAGCGGCGGCACTCTCGGCAAATGGATCAGCAGCTGATTCCTGGGCCTCTTCTATTATTATCTGTGGATAAATGCGGATGAAAGCCTCGACCACTTTCGGGTCAAATTGTGTGCCTGAGCAGTCTTCGAGTTCTTTTAAAGCTAAATTTGGCTGTAAAGACTTGCGATACGGCCTGTCGCTGGTCATGGCATCAAATGCATCGGCAACGGCAAGTATGCGGGCCCCTTCAGGGATTTCATCGCCTTTTACTCTTTCCGGATAACCGTTACCATCCCAGCGTTCGTGGTGATGTTTAATTATATCTGATCCGGAGGCAAAGTATTTAATCCCCTTGATAACTTCTGCCCCTGCTTCACTGTGAGTTTTCATGATGGCGAATTCTTCGGCGGATAGGATTGAATCCTTTTTAAGGATATCCTCCGGTACGGCTACCTTACCCACATCATGAATCAGGGCGATATACTGCAGGAATTCTACCCTGTCTTCAGGCCATTTCAGCTCCCTGGCCAGAGAAACCACATAGTCGGCTACACGTGACGAATGTCCCTTGGTATAAGGATCTTTAGCGTCAATGGCAACAGAGAGGCTCTTGATGGTATCAAGAAA
Organism: Bacillota bacterium; assembly: GCA_033549065.1. Lineage (NCBI taxonomy): Bacteria > Bacillati > Bacillota > Bacillota bacterium. The sequence goes on along the minus strand of JAWSUE010000013.1, from coordinate 41,884 downwards.
GGTCTGACGCATATTCATGTAAGACTGGAAAGAATGACGGGCCAGAATTAGTGGGAGCAGGAACAGGACCAGTCCCCAGAAACCTATATTGACATATATGACAGCAATTAGAGCACCAAGAGGTGCCATGCTAAGAAAGGTTAAAGTACACCATTTGATATTGAAGAGCCAGATGGCCTTGAATTTCTCTTCCTGAACAAAGGCTAAAATTAATGTAACAAAGGAGCTGTTCAGAAGGAAAAATACAACCATTGACGCAATAAATGCAGGGATATGACTGAAATTAAAATCTGAGCCGGCGGGAATAAAATTCCGGTAAACCAGTGAAGCGGATCCGGCAGAAACAGAAAGCTGTGCGATATTGAAGATGTACTTAATCCGAGGTTTTTCTTTAATCAGAAAAAAAGTATCTCGGACGATTGTTATAATGATTACAATAAACGGCTGGAATAATAATATAGCCGCTGCAATCGTGGCAAAACTTACAGAAACACTCCCTCCGCGGGGTAAGGTGACCGGGAAAGAGTCAGAGAGGGCAATAAGCAATAGAAAGACAACTATTGGAAACCAGGACGCGAGCGACCAGTTCATTATGAAGAATGAGTAAAGAGTTATAGAAAGAGATACGAGCGCCAGTAGTGTAATATAAATAATTGACTTTTTAGATATATTATTTTCCATTATTATTCACCTAGTTGTTAATGAAGCCGGCAGTTAAGTTATTTATTTACCATCTAAATACAGCAGCACCAGCAAGGATAAGACCAGCCAGTGCGATTAGAGCTTTCGCCAGAGTCAGCTTCATGTGTTTAAGCCCCCTTTTAATGGGTGCTCAGCGGTTTTCCGCTATTTGCCGCTGGCGACGCTCCGCTCGTTTGTTCCGCTCGTTAAAAAATTGCTTTCCCAGAAAAACCACTGCCGGCTTCAAATATAATTTAAGTCATGATCATAATTCTTCGGTTTACTGCATCCAGAGAAGCACGGACGGTCGATTCAAGTTCATCCCCTTTATTTAAAGCTGTTCCCAGCAAAATCTCTTCCTGGCAGTCCCTGTTTACACAAACTGCTATTGCAATCACATCGTAATTACAGAGTTTAATTTTCTGAATATCACCGATATACAGTTTACCCTCAAAACTGATAAACTGGCCTACAGCGGCAATAGTTGCTTCGGCAGCCAATTTTAGGCGGTTTTTTATACTATTGGGACCAGTGGCGGTAGCTGAATATTTTTTATCACCTTTTTTAATTGTAATGGTAATTGCTGCCGTGCCGTTTTCAGCACTGTAGTTCATGGCTCTGAACTGCAGTCTTATACCGTTGGAGGGGTGTGATGTGGAATCGGAATCAAGCTGGGCTACGCTGATCCGTTTGTGATCCAGGGCTAAACCCATTTTTACCATAACAGCAGATTCAATATCTCTGACAACCTGTTTTGGCGCTCGGCTCGAATCCGACAGGATATGAATTTCAACAATTTCACCATCCTGGCAGACTAACCTTCCTGATATAACTCCCTGAACCTGAGCGACAATAGACTCAATATCTTTTAACTGTCTCTCATCAACTCGTATGATATTCATCCCCCTGACGAAAAACTAAATACCTGTATACCAACCACTTTATTGGGCATAATTGGCATTTCAGGTTACTCTCTCTTTATTTATATATCAACTACCATTAATTCTACAAATAGGTCGAAATTCCTTTTTTTATGCGTAAAAAAGTTTATATATTTTGACATTTTACTAACATTCACTAAAACCGCAGGCTTCACACTTCAGGCAGCCTTCAGCCCTGATCAGGGCGCAGGTCCCGCAATCGGGGCAAATCTCGCGGGTATGGCTGTTATTTACTACTTCGGATCCTGTTTCAAACTGTGAAAGTTTCCTTAAAGCCTGACCGATGGCATCCGGCACGCTCATAATTCGGTTTGGCCCGAATCCTACCGAACGGGCGCCGCCGATCCCTTCGAGCTGGGTAACTATTTCATCAACACTAACCCCGCACCTTAAGGCAAGGGATATCAAACGGGCGATTGCCTCGGTAAAGGCGATAACGTCACTACCGGCTTTGCCGATCTGGGCGAAAAGCTCAAACGGTCTTCCTTCAGTAGAGTTGACCGTAACAAAAAGGTTGCCCAGGGCAGTCCTGATACTGGTTGTATTACCGCTTAAGGTTTTTGGTCGCTTGGTCGGTTTCAGGTTGTCATCTTTTGCGCCATCACCCACATTGAGAACCTGCTTTGTTCTTGAACTGTCCCGGTAGATGGTTATGCCTTTACATCCTGCTTCCCAGGCAGTTATATAGGCATACCTGACATCTTCCACGGTTGCATCTTTATCCAGATTGATTGTTTTACTGACTGCGTTGTCCGTGTATTTCTGAAATGCCGCCTGATGTTTTACATGCCAGCTGAAATCAATTTCCATGGCTGTCTTAAATAGCGCTTTATAATTATCGGGGACATCTGCACCCTGCGGTATTTTCCCGCTGGATGCTATTTCCTGGATAAGTTCTTCTGAATAAAATCCTTCTTCCTGGGCAATTTCAAGGAAAAGTGGATTAACTTCGGGCAGATCAAGCCCGCCTAATATATTTTTACGGATGAAGGCAATACTGAAATAGGGTTCGATACCACTGCTGGCACCGGCCAGGATAGAAATTGTACCCGTCGGGGCAATGGTTGTCCTGGTGGCATTACGAACTATATCTTCCTGTTTTCCGGTATCACAAATACTGCCGGAGAAATTGGGGAAGGTCCCCCTTTCTTCAGCTATGAGGACTGATTCTTCTTTGGCCGTGGTATTAATAAACTTCATAACCGATTCGGCTGTTTCAATCGCTTTATCGCTGTCATAGTTTATGCCGAGCCTGACCAGCATATCATGCCAGCCCATCACACCCAAACCTATTTTGCGGTTACCTTCCTTGTGCATGGCGGCGATCTCCGGAATCACGTAGTTACTGGCATCGATAACATTGTCGAGGAAGCGGACGGCTGTCCGAACCACTTCGCCCAGTTTGTCCCAGCTGATGGCGCCTTTTCTGGTAACGAATTTCCCAAGGTTCAGGGAACCGAGACAGCATGCTTCATAGGGGAGTAGAGGTTGTTCGCCGCAATTGTGAACGACAATTCCATTTGCATCAAATGAATTTATTCCGGGAACCTGCACATCGTAAACCTCTTCAATGCCATTTGATTCAACAGTGTCTACTATTGCCGTGAAACGTTCCCGGTTCAGCTCACGGCGGTATCCGGTCAAGATATCTGAGAGCCGTGTTTTCTTTCCTGTATCGCTAAAGCCGATTCGATCGGCGAATACTGCTACATTGTTTCTGGATATGACCAGCTCGTGCTGGGGTTTAGTTTCATATAGATCAATCCCGTTTTTACCATTTGGCAGGCTGGTAATGTTGTTGTTACGACGATTTCTGTAAATAGTGCTGACAATGCCGAAGCGGAGCAGCATGCGTTGGACAGCTTCCAAACGATCAATATCACTCTGAGCCAATCTGATGGAAACACCTTTTTCCCGGGACCCCTGGACGGAACCGTCAGCATCAAAGAACCCTTTTAAGAATCCTTTTGTAAATGCTGATGAAGTATTGGTTTCAAGGTAGGGAGTTATAGATTTGTCTCCCGGTCTCATTCCCAGGTTAAAGGCCATTGTTTTAATTGCGGCCAGACTCATCCGAAATTCATTTCTTCCGCTGACTTTCCACCAGCCTTTAAAATCCTGGCGATGAGGCATTGAAACGGCAGCTTCGTAAGCGGCATTCATCATGCCCAAATCGTTTTGATCCGGCCAGGCGGAGAGGAGAGCTTTATCTTCTTTCAGGGTTCCATCCCCAACTAACAGGCCAATCAGGTAACCTTCTTTTTCCCCGTAAAGCCCTTCCCAGCCGGTAAGCTCGCGGTGATCATTTAGAACTATCTCATCACCGGGTTTAAGATTTATGGTATTGACCCATTCGGTTTCAATTTTGTGTCTTGTTTTCACTTTAATTCTTAATACAGGATGATCTCCCGTTGCGCGCAGTTGGTAACCTTCACGGGTTTTAATTGATAGCAGCGGTTTTACACCGGTTGAGAAAAAGCCTTTAGCGGTTGACTGGAAAGATTTGCCATTGACGATAAGGGTGGTTCTTTTCCCGATAAGATCCCTGACCATCTTTGGTCCCTCAGAGGTCATTACAAATGTATCAGCCGGTACGCAGGGATTGGTCGTCTCGTATTTGCCGATGGCCGGGGTTGGGTTAAATTTGTTCATCTCGTCGATAAAGATAATTCCGGGGTCGCCCTTTTCCCAGGCTTTCTGAACGATCAGATCGAAAACTGCTTTTGCATCCAGTTGAGCAATGTTTCCTGTTTCGGGATCTTTATAAGGTTGTTGGGTCCTCGGGTTGATCAGGTTGTATATGGGGTCCGGATCTTTTCCGGTAGCTTTGCTCATAAATTCATCCGATACGGTGATGGAGAGATTAAAATTATTGATCTCATCTTCCTTTTCTTTGCAGCAGATGAAGTCAAGTATATTAGGGTGGTTGTAGATCAGTGAGCCCATGTTGGCTCCCCGCCTGGTTCCACCCTGCTTAACCGCTTCTGTAGCGGCATCAAATATTTTGAGGAATGAAATTGGACCGCTGGCCACTCCATTGGTTGAGCGCACTATATCATTGCTCGGCCTAAGGCGGTCAAATGAAAAACCGGTTCCGCCGCCGGTCTTCTGAACCAGCGCCATATTTTTCAGAGCGGTAAATATTCCTTCCATGCTGTCTTCGAGAGGCAGTACAAAGCAGGCACTCAACTGCTGTAGTTCACGACCGGCATTCATCAGGGTCGGTGAATTCGGCATGAACAGGGCATCGGCCATTATCTTGAAAAAACTTTTTTCGATAGCCTTGATCTCAGCATTGGTTTTTCCATAATTTTTTTCAATAGACGCGATGTTGGCAGCCACTCTGTGCAGTAGATCTTCTGGAGTTTCAGTGGGGTTACCTTTTTCATCCTTAATCAAGTACCTTTTCTCGAAAGTGATGCGGGCATTTGGGCTTAGTTCCATTAGACGGCTCCTCCCGGAAGGTGTTGGGGATTACAAACCGAAGTACTTATGGAAAAGATTTATAGTGGTTTGCGATCCTGTAATCTATTATTCATTCTATTTTTAGATTTTTTTTCCTTTTAAAATATTATATTTATTAATCAGATTTAAAATAACTCTTTTTTCACTGGTAAAGCAATGATATAATATCACATAGGTTTTTAAAGGCTTGATTTTCATGTAGAGTAATCTTTAAGTAGAGCAAAGGAGGGGAACGGTTCAGACTATGGCAAAAGAAAAATCACGCAAACAGCTTAAAAGACAGCGCAAAAAAAGAAGAAGGGCCAAAAAAAGAAAGAGATTGAAGGGCCGGACCTAGTAAGCCGCCCTGGGCGGCATAAATTATATTCATGAGAATAGATTATTGCAGGGAGGAGGTGTGGTTTTGCCTCTTTACGAGTTTTATTGTTCTGAGTGCAAAAAGAAAATCGAAGAGTTGTGCAGCAGTACAGTAAAAAGTGTAAGCTGTCCTTCGTGCGGACGGGATGCAAAGAAGATCTTCTCTACATTTCGAACCTCGGGAGGAAGTTCTGACAGTGGAACCGCCTCCTCAGGTTGCGGCGGGTGAAGCAAAACCAGCTGCAGCAGTTGCTGAGCCGGTAAGGGGGGCGCTTATGACAAAGTATATTTTTATTACAGGCGGTGTGGTTTCATCTCTTGGTAAGGGAATTACAGCTGCTTCTCTGGGCTGCTTGCTGAAAAACAGAGGTTTAAAGCTGACCATTCAAAAATTTGACCCCTATATCAACTATGATCCGGGAACAATGAGCCCATACCAGCACGGTGAGGTTTTTGTTACCGATGACGGGGCAGAAACAGACCTGGACCTGGGGCATTATGAACGATTTATTGACGAACATTTAACCCGTGACAACAACGTTACTGCCGGCAGGGTATATTGGTCGGTTATTCAGGGTGAACGGGACGGTGATTATCATGGCAATACAGTCCAGGTTATTCCCCATATCACCGATCAGATCAAAGACTGTGTTACCAAGCTGGACCGTAACCTTGATCTCGATGTAGTAATAACTGAAATCGGTGGGACGGTTGGTGATATAGAGAGCCTGCCCTTCATGGAAGCGATCAGACAGCTTCGTTACGATCTTGGCTGGGAAAATGTGATTTTTATTCACGTTACTCTTGTACCCTATCTGCGAATGTCCGGTGAGTTGAAGACAAAGCCGACACAGCACAGTGTAAAAGAACTGCGCAGTATCGGTATTCAGCCGGATATTATTGTTTGCCGGACCGAGTATCCGCTTTCGGATGATCTTAGAAAAAAAATAGCCCTCTTCTGTAATGTTCAGCCCAATGAAGTGGTTGAAAACCTTGATACCAGGGTTATTTACGAAGTGCCACTGCTACTGCAGGAACAAAATCTCGATCAGATGGTTCTGGACAAACTTAACCTCTCCTGCAAATCCTCAGACATGCAGCGGTGGAAGGATCTTGTTCACGAGTCATATAATTTTAATGAAGAAGTAACCATAGCCCTGGTTGGCAAATATGTTCAGCTGCGAGACGCTTATATCAGCATTAACGAAGCGCTCTTCCATGCAGGATTGGAACACAATACTGCGGTTAAAACTATTCTTGTGCCGGCTGAAGATCTCGAATCGGTTTCAGCAAGCGGTAAATTAGACAAAGTTGATGGTATTCTCGTCCCCGGAGGATTTGGTGAACGTGGAATAGAGGGTAAGATCAACGCAGTTCGTTTTGCCCGGGAAAGTAAAACTCCATTCCTCGGCTTATGCCTTGGTATGCAGTGTGCGGTTATCGAGTTTGCCCGTAATGTAGCCTGCATAAATGGAGCACACAGTACGGAGTTTTGTCCCGATACCACGGGACCGGTTATCGATTACCTGCCGGGGCAGAAAGAAATTACCCGTATAGGTGGGACTTTAAGGTTGGGTGCTTATCCCTGCACGATTAGACCGGGAACACTGGCAGAAAAAGCTTACGGGGAACGCCAGATTAATGAAAGACACAGGCACCGATATGAATTTAACAATGAATTTATGCCGGTGCTGGAAAAAGCGGGAATGGTCTTCAGCGGGATCAACGAAGAAGCCGACCTGGTTGAAATGATTGAATTAAAAGATCACCCCTGGTTTGTGGCTGTACAGTTCCATCCTGAATTTAAATCGAGACCGACAAAGGCACATCCTCTTTTCAGAGACTTCATCGGTGCGGCTATCAGGAAAAAAGGCCAGGCGCGGTAACTACCAGACCGGCCATTTCGGCCATCGATATTCTCCGCTCCATACTTTTTTCCCTTAAATAATTATATGCATCTGCTTCGTTGAAGCCTAGGTTATCAGCTATGATGCCTTTAGCTTTTTCGATTAGTTTTCTCTCATTTAACTTTCTCTGCAGATCATTTATCCGGTTTTGCAGTTTCTTTTTCCGGGCAAATTCGTTACAGACAGCTTCGGCCACGGCAGTAAGAACCCGAGGCTCAACAGGCCAGTCTAGCTGAACGTAATTTTTGAGACTTCTTCCGCGGGTGCTAATAAATATGGCAGCCGACAGATTATCCGCTTCAATAATATCGGCCAGTTCTTCAATGTTTCCGGGCGGTAGCTCTGTATCGATCACTGCAAGCCATGGTTGAACTGAACGCAGAGTACGCAATAATAGAGGGGTGCTTGTTCCGTCTCCGGCGGAGATGAAACCGGAGCTGTTTAACATCCCTGATACAACTTTTTTGAAAGCAGAGTTGGCTGTACCAATACAGTAATCAAAATTATGTGCCGCCATTTGCAAGGACCTCGGCAAGTGAAAATGGTTTTCAATATTATAACATGAGAAAGAGTGCATAAACCATGAAGCCGCCCATTAAGGGCGGCTTCAAAGTAAAGATTTTATAGTTTTACTTTTAATTTTCGATTAGAACCGGGCCAGGTACTGTTTGACTTCCCAGTCATGGACCTGTATACGGTAATCCATCCATTCTTTCATCCGGCCTTCACGGAAGCGGTCGTAAATATGTTCGCCAAGCGCTTCCTGGATTACCGGGCTTTTGTCAAGCTCTTTGATCGCTTCAAAAAGAGTTCCCGGCAGGCTTTCAATCTTGTGATTTTGCTTATCTTCATCAGTCATCGCGTAGATATTAAGATTTACCGGATCGGGCGGCATAATCTTGTTCTTGATTCCATCCAAACCTGCTTTGAGCATTACGGCAAAGGCCAGATAGGGGTTACAGGAAGGATCAGGGCTGCGTAGTTCTACCCTTGTGCCAATTCCCCTGCGGGCCGGTACCCTTACCAGCGGACTGCGGTTACGATGAGACCAGGCGATATACACCGGGGCTTCATAACCGGGAACCAGTCTTTTATATGAATTGACCAGAGGGTTGGTCACGGCGGTGAAACCTTTGGCATGTTTGAGAAGGCCTCCGACGAAGTATAGCATTTCCTGGCTCATCTCTTCAGGTGCATCGGGGTCATAGAATATATTTTTTCCGTCTTTAAACAATGAAAGATGGGTATGCATACCGGAACCGTTTATCATGGCTATCGGTTTCGGCATAAAGGTAGCATAAAGTCCGTGGCGCTGTGCTACAGTTCTGACAACAAATCTGAAGGTTGACAGGTCATCGGCTGTACGCAGAGCATCGCTATATTTGAAATCTATTTCATGCTGGCCGGGAGCAACCTCGTGGTGAGAGGCTTCTATTTCCAGGCCCATCTGTTCGAGATTCAATACCATGTCGCGGCGGGCGTTTTCGCCGAGATCGGTAGGTGCGAGATCAAAATATCCGCCCTGGTCATGGGTATGCAGAGTGGGCGCGCCGTGATCATCTGTATGAAACATGAAAAATTCAGCTTCCGGTCCGCAGTTCATGGAATAGCCGTCTTCTGCAGCAATGGCAATAACCCGCTGAAGCTGGCTGCGGGGGCACCCGGCAAAGGGTTCTCCTTCGGGGGTATAAACATCACACATCAGTCTGGCAACCCCACCTTCCTGGGGACGCCAGGGGAAAATGGTAAAGGTATCGGGATCCGGCCGCAGGTACATATCAGATTCCTCAATTCGAACAAACCCCTCAATTGAAGAACCGTCGAACATCAATTCATTATCGAGTGCTTTCGGCAGCTGATCGGATGTGATAGCCACGTTTTTTAGCTGGCCTACTAGATCGGTGAATTGAAGGCGGATAAATTTAACTCCGGATTCCTTTGCAATTGCCAGTATTTCTTCTTTTGTCATTCCCAATTGGATCATCTCCTTAAAATGTTTATGAATAAAAAGAGAAGACGCCCGCTTGCAGTCATCAGACTGTTTATGCGGGCGCCTTTGCCCAAAATCATTATATATGAGCCGTTAATCTATGTCAAGGTGACATTTTTATATATTATAGACATTAACGAGAAATTTTACTTGATTTTTCTTTTGAGCATAATTCCTCCAACGGTCATCATCATCCCACCTAGAGCATAAAGAACATGTGCGAGCGTCAGTCCGCCTGTTGCAGGCAGGGCAACTATTCCGGCCGATAGAGTATCTGAATTGCTGTCATATTCCGACCCCAAGAGTGTTGTACCATCTACGTCTCCGTTTCCGTCACCAGTTCCGTTTCCGTCACCAGTTCCGTTTCCGTCACCAGTTCCGTTTCCGTCACCAGTTCCGTTTCCGTCACCATTAACGATAGTAACAACCAGGGTTTCATCATAACCATCAGCAGGAGCGTTAATACTACTACAAGGGCGGTTCGTGATGGTATTAGTATCAAGGGTGACTGCGCCATTTAAAGCTAATAACTGACCAATCACTGTCGCACCGGTAGTTGCTGTGATATCTGTCAAGGCCAGAATATGCCCCACAAAAGTGGAGTATGTTCCCAGGGTCGCAGAGCTGCCGACCTGCCAGAAAACCTGGCAGAAAGTAGCTTCACCCAGAAGGACAATGTTGCTGTATGATGCTGTGGTGAGCGTTGTTCCGATCTGGAAAATAAAAGCGTCGTATGGGCTATCGGCATAAAGATAGAGAGTCCCCGTCAAGCCCAAACTGGAACTTGCTGTGTATACACCGGGCTCTAAAGGCTCCGCCAATGAACTAAGGTTGCCCAGATCGAGTCCGGTAATATCCGTATCACTGTCTCTTCCGGCAGCGTCAAGATAAGCAGTTAGCAGATCAGCCTTAGCCTGCTCTGCAACACCACCTTCATCAGCAAGGTATACAAATCCACCAGTTTGAACAACGTTTCCATCACCAGTGTATGTATCAATTGGATGTGAACCGATATCACCATAGATTATGGTAGTGTTGACTGCTCCATCAACGGTAATTCCCGAGCCGGCTAAAACCGCAAAAGATTCGGCTGTTCCGAGTTCTAATTTCTTTGGTGTCCCATCCGGTTCATCGTTGTCTCCTAATGAATCCGTCCAGGCCAGCGTTTCAAAGGTGTAATCTCCGGGAACTGACGGGGTCGTGGCAGTAAATACTACCGAAACCCAGTCATCCTGGCCAAGATAGTGATCTTGAGCATCAGCCCATAAAGAAATTACCTGACCAACCAGCCCTCCATTCCAGTTCTTGTCATCAGAGGCAGTAATTGCACCCAGGCTAATGGATGTGAATTCATCTGGAATGATCAACTGTGCCGAGATTAGTGGAGTGCTGTCACTTTCCTCGGTAAAAGTAACAGTGAAACTGGCTGGTTCATTAACCCCGAGTTCGTCATCGTCATCTGGCGTTATCACTGCGGAGTAGGAGTTACCTCCACTGCCAGAGATTTCAGTTGAGCCATTCTCCGGTAACAGGGGATCATCCTCGTCAGGAATGGTGTTCTCTTCAGTTGCATCATCATCTGTGGAGGATAATTCTGTTGTAGAATCAGAGGAATCAGAGGAATCAGAGGAATCAGATGTTTCATCTGTATCAGAACTGTCTGAGGTTGAGATTTCTGTGCTGCCAGCATCTTCACTGTCATTAGCTTCGGCATCTGTGGAGGGTAATTCTGTTGTAGAATCATCGGAATTAGATAGTTCTTCTGAATCAGAGCTGCTGTCAACAGCAACACTGTCATCACTTTCGGCGAAAGCAATCGCCGGAATAAGCAACAGCATTGCTGCGATAAGGACCGCAGTCAGAATCCAAAACTTCTTAAATTTTCTAATTCGTAATGTCATTTCATTTCCCCCCCTTCTATGATTTATTATGATTTAGAATAATAATTCTAAATCATGTTTACATAATAATAGTGAATTAGTTGCGCAGATGTAAATTAGCACTATTCGCATTTTTCTAATTAATTTGCTGGTCAAATAGAAAAAAACATTATAATTTCAGGCCACCTGAAAATAAATATTTTAACCCCGTTAATGCCAGTATCCCGTAACAATCAGCTGATGCAGAGGAATTATGGTTAGCCCAGTTATTAAGAACTAAATCAAAGGGCTGACGTAAAAAGGTGAGGCATTCAGCCTCACCATATATTACGCTCAAAGTGACAATTTCACATATTCTTGACAGGTAATAACTGAAGATTTTGTCAGTTTTTATCCCGGGGAACCATTCTGATGACCCCGCCCCTGCAGGTTGCAGCACAGGTTCCACAGCCTCCGCATTTGCTTAGGTCTATGGTGAATGTTGTTCCTTCTCTTGTCCTGGCCTCCCGTGGGCAGGCCTCGACACATTCGTCACAGCGGACACAAATCCCGCAGTGGAGACAGCGGGTATATTCTTCCCTGATAGTTATTTCCTCTGGATCATTGTATGGCCTGTTGGTGTGCAGGCGTAGGTCAAAAGGATCGATCGCTTCTTTAATTTCAGGTTTGTAAACCTCGCCCTGCATGCTTGCATGGATGCGGTTGGCACATTCGCGGCCCTTTCGGATTGAATTGGCCACCAGGCCAAGCCCGACGGCATCTCCGGTGATTGAAATATTCGGATGGGTGGTTGCACCGGTATCATCAAGCGTTTCAAAAAAACCGCGGGCATTGAGATGATCGGTAAGGTCGGCCGGGAGAAAGTCGAGTTTTGGTTTTTCGTTGATAAAGGCGATAGCATCTCCGGGAAGAAAAGTCTTGCTGCCTGTACTGTCGCGAACTACAACCCCTTCTTCAACTACTTCTTCCAGGAAGTAGGGGTACATCACTTCCACACCCGCACTTACCCATTTTTGCAGTTCTTCCGGTTTGGCAGAGGGGGTCTGAATGTCGATTGCGGTTATCTGGTTCGGTTTCAATCCGAGCTTTGAAAGCGCTTCCATTCCGTCGAGTGCGGCATCACCGCAGCCGATCAGAACTGCCCTGGGGCCGATCTTTATCTCTTCGCCTAAGTTGAAAGATTTCAGAAAATCTATACCGCCCTTGATCAGCTCCCTGCCTTTAACCGGCGGAAGAAGGGGGTGATGGGCGCCGATGGCAACTATAATATGGTCAGCTCTCTCCATCAGTTCTTTAAAGAGCTTACTGTTCACCCTCTGGTTAAAATGAAATTTTATACCCAAATCGGTAATATTTTTAATGTCCCGGTCGAGATCTTCCAGGGGCAGCCTCTTCCTTGAAATTACCTGGTACATTTTACCTCCCGGTTGATCACCGGCTTCATAAATTTCTACGTCATAGCCGAGGCGGGCCAAAAAATATGCGCTGCTTAAACCGGCCGGGCCGGCTCCGATGATAATAATTTTACCCTTGTGCTCGCCTATCTTACCCACTTTGTGTTTGCCGTGAAAACCGCGGGCCAGTTCAGCAGTACGGACAGAAAAATCGATTTTGCCCCTGCTGCAAGCATCCATGCAGAGGTAAGCGCAGATGAAGCCGCAATTGCTGTAGCGGAAAGGAGTGTAAGAGTCAATCAGCTCCAGCGCTTCGCTGTACTCGCCGTGACGAATATGGCCCAGAAAACGACCGGTTGGAATGCCGACCGGGCAGTTTGATTCACAGGGAGAGGCCATCTCTTTTTGGACAGGGACCAGCCCCGTGTTAACCGGGTATGCCGGATAATAAAATTTACTGAAGGGTCTGCTTCCGGCCGGTTCTATCTTAACCAGATCTCTTTCAAGCAGTTCATTTGAATTAAAATCAAACTCATCACAGAATTCTTCCACGAGGGGTCTGATGGTTTCGGACTCTTTTTTGCTGACACTTCTTATTACAGCGCCAATCCCGGGCATGTAATCCGGAATTTCGTAATTAAAGATGTATATTTCTCCACCATGAATACCGGTCGCCAGTGTTTTATCGGCTTGACCGGCAACATTATCGGTAATATTTTTACTGTTAAGAATGAGAATGGTTCCCCCGGCCATGTACTCTCCAAGAAAGTCACCGGTGGTTCCGCCGATTACAATTGCCGGTTTCGAATCCTTATATTCTTTCATATGAATTCCAACCCTGTAGCCAACATTGTCGCGGATAAATAATTTCCCTCCGCGCATTCCATAGGCCAGGGCATCCCCGCCCATTCCATGGACATAAACCTTGCCGCTGTCCATGGTGTTGGCAATTGCGTTTTGTCCGTGACCGTAAACCTTTACAGTAGGTCCCCCAAGACAGAATGCCAAATCGTCGCCGGGGACCCCTTCAATCTCAAGCAGCAGGTCTTCTTCTGTCAAACCTGCAGACAGATACCTCTGGCCCCGGACATTAATAATCCTGATGTGGCGGCTGCCTTTTTCTACAGACTGCCGGATCATTTCATTTAATTCACGATAGTAGATTCCTTTAGCATCTATTTGTTGAACAACTTTTTGGACCATATTATCACCTTATTCTCCGGCGTGTTTAATGCCCAGGATGTCAAGTTCTTTTTCTGAAAGTCCGACCCCGCGCAGGATCAGCCTGTTACCCCTGAAAGAGCCGATATCGTAAATTCCGTTTAAACCCATGATTTCTTTCATTTCGTGACTCCAACCATCGATCAGGTTGCTTAAGCGTTCGAATGCCCAATCTTCGTCAAGTCGTTTGCTGATTTCGGGATCATTGGTGGTGATTCCCCAGGGACACTTTCCGCTGTGGCAGCGCTGACAGCCGTGGCAGCCGCAGGTAACCAGAACGGTACTGCCTATGGCAACCGCATCAGCTCCGAGGGCAATTGCTTTCATAACATCCGCGCTGTTACGGAATCCCCCGGCAATAATGATCGATGCCTGGTTGCGGATTCCCTCTTCCCGAAGTCGCTGGTCAACTGCTGCCAGGGCGAGTTCGGCGGGAATTCCAACATTATCTCTTACTATGGAAGGGGTTGCTCCCGAACCTCCGCGGAATCCGTCAATGTAAACCATATCGGCCCCGGCCCTGACAATGCCGCTGGCAATGGCGGCAGAATTGTTAACTGCCGCAATCTTTACACAGACCGGCTTATATCCGCTGGCTTCCTTGATAGCATAGATAAGTAGGCGCAGATCTTCAATTGAATAAATGTCGTGTTGGGGTGCCGGTGAAATGGCATCGCTGCCTTCCGGAATCATTCTTGTCTGTGATATACCGGATAGCACTTTTTCCCCGGGCAGGTGTCCCCCGATTCCGGGTTTTGCGCCCTGCCCGATTTTTATCTGGTATGCCCGGGCAACTTTCAGGTATGAAGGATTAACACCAAAACGACCGGATGCAACCTGTAAAACAGCATGGCCGGCAAAAGGATATAAATCTTCATGAAGTCCGCCTTCACCGGAGTACCAGATCAAACCTTTCTCTACTGCCGTCCGGGCAATGGCTTTCTGAAGGTTAAGGCTGATACTGCCGTAAGACATAGGGGCAAAGACGACCGGAAGCTTTAACTTGATCAAACTGCCATTACTGCCGCTTTTGATAGCCTCCTGCCTTGATAACGCTTTCCGCCCAAGGTAGGTCACTGTTTCCATCGGCTCCCGCTGGGGGTCGATAGAGGGATTTGTCACCTGGCAGGCGTTAAAAACGAGGTTATCCCAGTATGTGGGCAGGTCCTTGTCAGAACCGAAACCGGTCAGGTTTACCGCCCCGGAAGAAGATTGATAGTGGACCCTTTTAAGATCAGCCGCTTTCCAGACAGCATGCTTTCTTAGGGCGAGCGGTTTTTCTTCAATATAAATAGCCCGTCGCGGGCACATTACCTCACAGCGGTGGCAGGCGCCACAGGCCTGGCGGTTGGCCACAGGAATTTTTCTGTCGCCGCGCGGTTCAATTCTGATCTCGTTAAATGTACACTGGACCGCGCATTCGCCACATCCATCGCAGAGTTCCAGGTCAAACACCGGTTGAAAGTTTGAATACTGTCCCGGTTGATCAATCCTTTGCTCCATTATCATAATCCTCCTTCCTTAAAGATTAACCCCGGCAGATTCTTCATTAAAGAGGGCAGTTATCGGTTGTCCTGCCCGGGGAGTAACTATATCGGTTATATCGTTATCCATTTCGTACAGTGAAGCGATTTCACTGGCAAAATAGGTATAATCATTATGGCGGCCTGCGGTCATCGGGCGCAGCTTGGTATTATCGGTCAGGCTGAACATTCCAGCGTCAAATGTGGTTAAAACCGCAAAGGGCCCGTTCAGCATTGCCTGTTCGTAGATCACCCGGAGTGTGGTCAATTTATCTTTTTCTTCAGACTCCTCCATCCGTTCGATAGTGCTCCAATATGGCGGAGCCAAAACCGTGGTGGCTTCCGTAATGCTTAAGCCGTGCTGGCGGATCAAGAGATCAATCAGGTAGGCGATAACTTCACTGTCTGTCTGAAGCTGGCAGAAATAGCCAAAAGATTCGAGGTAACGCTTGTTGATGCCATATGAAGATATTTCGCCGTTATGGACGATGGACCACTCAAGAATGCTGAAAGGGTGAGCTCCACCCCACCAGCCGGGGGTATTTGTCGGAAAGCGGTTATGGCCCAACCAGCTGTAACCTTCGTAGTTATCGAGCTGGAAGAAGTCATAAATATCAAGAGGCGTACCCACGCCCTTAAACACTCCCATGTTTTTTCCATTCGAGCACGTGTACGCCCCATCGATAGTCTTATTCAGTTCCATACATTTGGAGACGACATAGTCATCGTCGCTCTCTTCTCCCGAGCCACGTTCACCCGGGGGTAGTGAGGGCTTGACGAAGAAAAGATGAAAGAGAGGATGGTCAATAATTTTACCGGACCAAACCGGGATAGAACTGTCGTGCTCAATATTAAACCACCGGTCAATATACTGTTTTGCCCTATCCATCGATTTTTCATCCGTACTCATGATATGCAGGGCATAAAAATCATGATAATCGGGATAAATCCCGTAGGCAGCGTATCCTGCACCGAGGCCATTACCCCGATCATTCATCAGATGGATGCCCTTTTTGATTCGTGTGCCGTTTTCCTTTATTCTGTTGCTGTTAATGAGACCGACAATTCCACACATCCGGGGTAAAGCCTCCTTATTCGATATGTTTAATGGTATTAAAAGAGCCCATAACCCGGTTAAGTGAACGTGTATTATATACCGGTGCTTACCGGATTGAATAAATGGGTGTAAAAATCATTTTAATCACTTTTATGATGTGATGTCAAGGGAAATGAATAAGTTTATATTTTCGATAATTAATGACTATTCTCATAATACACGGATTATTTTTCTATGAATTAATGAAAAATGCTTCTATCAAATTGAGGTATAGTTTATAATTGAAACTATGATTTAACTTCATAATTTACCAGCCGAAATATAAGGAGATGAGTACACTTGTCCACTCAATGGTTCTATTCACGGGAAGGTAATAACTATGGCCCTTATACTCTTGAAGAAATGCAGTACTTTTTGCAGACAGGCAATATTTACAACAACGATCTCGTCTGGAGTGAACACCTTGGTGAGTGGAGACGGGTGGATACAGTTCCGGAGCTTTCCGGTTCGGCTGATGCTTATGGCGGAGAAGTAATTGAAGCCGGCAGCCCTGTAAAGGCTCAAAAGAAAAAATCTTTTACCAAACTTGCTATCATCGGCGGCGCAGCACTCTTAATTGTTGTGGCCGCTTTTATTTTGGTTCGGTTTATTGGGCTGCCTTTTGGAGGCGGAGATAAAGTATTAATCTCGGAAACCGTGCAGCCCTCAGAAGATGCCCAGGTATTTGGAAGGGCAGATGAGATCCGGATCACCATTCCGGGTGATATGCTTGACGAACCTGCGGACTTGAATGTTACGTTAAGGGGTAATTTTAGTGCAGCTCCGCAGGATGCCCAATTGGACGATACATATAACATAACTCTCGGCAGCTACGATGAACTGGCCGGAGTCCTTGAAATTGAAATACCTTATGATCCGGCTTCTATTCCCCAGGGTGTCAACCCGGGAGATTATATTGGAGCCCTTTATTACAATGAAGTTTCGGGAGAATGGGAACATGTTGTTTATGAAGTTAACCCACAGAAAAACACGATAACTATTTTTACTTACCACCTATCAGAATTTGCCAGGGTGAGAAGATCTTCGACCGATCCTGATTCCCCGATGGCCCGGGTCCGCACGCCAATATACCTGCCTGGAAGCGCCTATACAGCCGACCCGGAGGAAATTGCCGACATGATCTCATCTATGGGTTCGGGTGGCGCTGCCGGTGACAGCGCGATCAAGGCCGGTTGGGACGCGGCTGCCGAAATGTTTGGTGTAATGGGGCCGACTTTGACCTTCATGGAAGAAGTATTTGAAGTTGGCACCCTGAATACGATCAATAACTGGATGGGCGATCTCGGTTTGGGTCTGGCCTTTGTTCAGTTGGCGATAAATCTTGACGGCCAGAACCCTGCTCCCGCTGTTCTAACCTTTACCAAAGACCTTGGAAACTATGCCATCGGCAAATGGGGTACTTCGGCAATGAAAATTGCTTCTGTCGGTGTCTTTGCCATCGATTACAGTTTGAATAAATTTGCCACGACGGCAATTGCCGGTAGAGAACAGATGTATGTTGATGCCTACAGTCGCTATTATTACAGAGGCTCAGACTATTCGACCATCCCCGGGTTTAAAGTCAGGAATAATGTTGACTGGTATAAGACATTTTATAAAATAACAAACCAGGCACCTTCACCCGAAGAGGCTGAAAAAATGATCGCCGAAGAAATTAACCGCTATGTTTACGCTTTCTGGAACGATACAGATGGGATGACTTTTGCCTTTAGTGATACCAGCCAGGGCTTTACCTATTCAGGGGGAAGCAACCAGGCCCTGGAAAAGCGAATTGCCGAAAACCATAAAGCCGAGCTGGTTAATTCACTGCAGCCTGTTTTTCAGCGGCTGGCCAAACAGATCAGGATAGAAAGGCAGCAGAGCTATTATAACAATGAGGTTAGAAGAATCGGCAGCTTGCTCAACAGTGTATATACACTGCGGGTTACTGTAATACCCAGTGAGATCGACGGTCAACCGGTCAGCGTTGAGGGTATGCCGGTTATGATTGGAACCGGTCGGAATCAGGCTCTCTGGCAGGGAGAAACCGATAAAGACGGTATATGGGAAATGAAGTTTACCCTGCTGGGGCTGCTAAATGCCGAACCAACCGGCCTGGTAGTTCTCTCCGGCCTCGGACCTGACGGAAAAGATACGATGGAAGCAGAATTTAAACTTAAGGAACCGGGTGCAAGAGTTGATGTAACATTCAACCTGGACGAAATTGATCTGACCGGAAGGTGGGAAGGTTATTGGGTGATGACTTACTGCGCCATCCTGGATGAAAACCCGGCGGTGGCACAGGAAGCTGCCGAAGGTTGTGAAGAGGCTATGGGCGCAGGTATTGTCGAAATGATCCAGGAAGTTTTTCGATCACTGCTAAATGTGGATGTGCCCATGGTACTTGAATTTCAACCGACCGATGTAGGAGATTCTTATACCGGAACTATAGTAATCCAGTTTGATCAGGTTTTGCCTGATGGAGTAAGTGCAGACGAAGAGCCACAAAGCTTCAAGGCAGTATATAAAGACGGCAAAATCAGTTTCAGTTTGGCAGATCAGGGATGGACTACTGTATTTGAAGGAACAGCCCAGGGCAGCGACAGTATAAGCGGAACCTTTAATGTTCCATCAGGCAGCGGTTCTACTTTTATGTCGGGCACCTGGAGAGCGGTCAGGGCGGGTCGTTAAGCGAACTTGTTAAGATGGCTGAGAATAAGCATTCCGGAAGGATAAGTTTATGTATCCAGTCTTGTTCGAAATAGCATTTGCTGAAGGAAGTACTTTTACTGTAGGCGCTTACCGTTTCTTCGGTTTTCTTGCTGCAGTTTATTTAACAGTTTTTGCTGTTAAGCATTTAAGAGAGGAAAGGCTTTCGAATCTGAAAATCATTATCGTAATTTCTTTGACAATCGCCGCTTTTTTAATCGGTTCACGACTGCTCTACCTGGTACTCTATCTACAGGATGTTATTGATAATCCGTCCATAATATGGCAGTTGAGGCTGGCAAACTTTACACTTTACGGGGGTCTTCTTCTTTCGCTGATCACATGGTGGCTTGCCACACGTTTTAACAAGGTGCCTTTTATGAAGATGACCGATTATCTGGCGCCTCATGTTGGTATTTCCGTTATGTTTATGAGGACCGGCTGTTTCCTGAATGGATGTTGTTACGGTAAGGTAACCACTGTTCCCTGGGGTATAGTATTTCCTGCAGCTTCCGGTTCTCACCTGGCCCAGATTTATGTTTCGCCACTGGCCATGTTCTTACCACCCAGGGCGGTTCATCCCACTCAGTTTTATGAAATGGGGGCAGCGTTTATAGCATCCCTGGCGGCGTGGATACTAATAAAAAGCAGAGTAAAGGAAGGTTTGGCTGCAGCTGTATTCGGACTGATTTTTTCAGCAGGACGTTTGATAACCTATTATTTTAGAGATTTTCCGATTGCCAGTGATATCTCTAATTTGATCCGCGGGCCTCTGGTATATAGCCTGGCAATTCTTTTTTTCTCTGTCTGGATATTTATAGCACTTAATTCTGAGAAACGGCAGGAGGTAGTATAAATGAAAGAGGGATGGTACTACTATAAAGATGGTACGCAGCATGGACCATTCACCTGGGAACAGTTATGGCAGGAATCGAAGTCTGGAAAACTGAATTCGACTGATCAGGTTTGGAATCAGGAGCTGGATAATTGGGTTGAAGCAGGACAGATCCCCGGTTTGACGAATATACCAGATTTTGTTAAGTCAGCTCCCCCTCCGCCTGCCCAATTGGTCAAATCGGTTTCAGTTCAGAAACCTGAAAAACAGGTCACGGAGAAGAAGACCGAGGCTACGGGGCCTGCACCTGCAAAAAGCGGCGGCAAGCTGATACCGATTATTATAATAGCTGTTCTGGCTGTAGTTCTTCTGTCAGGTGCCGGCATATATTATTTTCTGCTTAGAGATACCGGTGTACCGGCAGTTGGTCCGGACGAAGAGGTCGTCGATATTGGACCGGTGATTGAAGAAGAGATCCTCCCTCCCACAGTTGAAGAAATTTCAGTTGAGGAGGAGCTCGGTTTGAATTTCCCGATGGGATCCGGTAATGCTCCCGGTAATATATCGAATGGTGGAATTGCTGCTGTCGAAGGAAATTGGGTATATTTTCGCTCAAATCAGGGCGGTGCCCTGACCAGGAGCAATATGCTCACCGGAGAGACAACTCTGATTACTAGCGATTCAGCCTGGTTTATTAATGTCCTGAATGATTGGATCTTTTACGTCAACCGGGACGATCAAAACCATCTATACAGGATTAGAACCGATGGCAGTGACCGGTCGGTTGTCATCGCTGACAGTGTCTGGTTTTTAAACCTGGTTGATGGCTGGCTTTACTATGTCAATGAGGATGATGCTTATAACCTCTACAGGATCGATACAGCCGGTAACAACGAACAGCGACTGAATACCGATTACAGTTGGTTTTTGAATGTGGTTGATGGCTGGATTTATTACATTAACCAGAGTGATCGTGATACAATCTATAGAATAAGTCTGGATGGCAGCGATAAAGAACAGGTTAATGATGTATTTACCAGCGGGATCACTGTTACGGAAGATGGCTGGATCTATTATATTAATGAGGCTGATCGCTCAAGGTTGGCCAGAGTCAGGGTTGATGGAACCGGTGACAGAATGCTGACCGACCACCCGGCCTGGTTTGCCAATGCAAGCAGCGGCTGGGTCTACTATTCAAATGAAGCCGATAATTTTGCCCTTTACAGGATAGAGGCCGATGGAAGCAGCAGTGAAAAAATCACTGCCGATTCAGCTCGTTACAACGCAGTGATTGGTGATTGGATCTACTATTTAGATTTTGATGAAGAGGACACGATTTACAAGATCAAAACTGATGGAACCGGCAGGCGATATGCTGAAGATGAATTTTAACCATGAAATAAATATTTCGGAAAAACCGCAGGAAAAATGTGGTATATTTGCCATCTATAACTATTCCAGGCCGGGCAATGCGGCAATGTTGACCTACCTCGGCTTGCTGGCGCTTCAGCACCGGGGTCAGGAAAGCGCCGGTATGGCTTTCAAGGGAGCTGCCGGCCTGCAGGCGATAAAAAAAATGGGTCTGGTCGAACAGGTATTTTCACGACAGGAACTCTCGATGATTAATGAAAGTACTATACTCGGCCATGTCCGCTACTCGACAACAGGATCAAGCAGCCCTGCAAATGCCCAACCCCTGATTGCCCGTTCTTACGATCAAAAAGGAATTGCTCTTGCGCATAATGGCAACCTGACCAACACCAGGCGTCTTTACAACGAACTATTGGATGAAGGGCATATCTTTCATACCTCGTCAGACACGGAGATTCTGCTAACTTACCTTTTCAGATACCGCCGACTGGGACTGGCCAATGCCGTTCGGAAAACAATGAGTATTGCGCAGGGAGCATATGCAGCGGTTGTTATGGATGAAAACCAACTGGTTGCTTTCAGGGATCACCTGGGTTTCCGTCCGCTGGTCATCGGCTCCCTCAACGGGGCATATGTTCTGGCATCGGAAACAGCTGCCCTGGATACAGTTGGGGCAAAGTTTTTGCGTGAAGTTCTTCCCGGGGAAATTGTTGTTATCGATTCAAAAGGCTTGACCTCATACCCGCCAGATAGCATACAGCCACCGGCATTGTGTATATTTGAATATGTTTACTTTGCCCGCCCTGACAGTGTAATTGATGGCAGGAATGTTCACCTGGTCCGCAAGGCAGTTGGCGCCCTGCTGGCAAACCGGATTTCAGCAAAACTGGATATGATTATCCCGTCTCCAGACTCGGGGGTTTCAGCCGCTATCGGCCTGGCTGAAAAACTTAACCTGCCGCTTGAGTGGGCGGTACACCGTAACCCCTATCTGGGGCGGACATTTATAGAACCGACTCAGAGTGAACGGGAGGTTGCAGTACGCCTTAAATTTAACCCGATTGCCCAGCTAATCAAGGGCAAGAGAGTTGCCGTAGTTGACGATTCCCTGGTCAGGGGAACTACAGCCAGGATCCTTACTTCACTGCTTAAAAATGCCGGGGCAAAAGAGGTCCACCTCTGTATTGCTTCCCCACCATATAAAAACCCGTGTTACTATGGTATAGACATACCGGTTGCCGAGGAACTGGCAGCCCTGAATGAAAACTTCGACAGGCTTGCAGAAGTGATTGGAGCAGACTCCATAACTTTTGCCGAACCTGAAGATCTCTATATTGCAGTCGAGGCCGATCATGATAAATTCTGTACCGCCTGCTTCTCAGGTAATTACCCCGAACGTGGAGTAAACAAGGGAGCGTGAAATAAATATGGAACATTTTTTGAATGATCAATCGGCAAGTACCCGTGAGAAGGTTCTAATCCTTGATTTCGGCGGACAGTACAGCATGCTTATTGCCAGAAGAGTGCGTGAAGCCGGGGTTTATTGTGAGCTTCTACCCTACACCACTTCCTGGAATATAATAGAAGAGTTGAAACCTTTGGGGTTGATCCTTTCCGGGAGCCCGGCCAGTGTTTACAGTGAAGATGCGCCGCGCTGCGATCCGGCTATATTTACAGGCGGCATTCCCATTTTGGGCATCTGCTACGGAATGCAGTTATTGGCCAAAGAGATGGGAGGGGAGGTTAAGAGAGGAACAAGGTCTGAGTTCGGTCGGACGACATTTCAAATAGTTGAGCTGGATCCGCTGTTCAGTGGAAATGTTTTCAGCAAGGAGGATGCGCAGTGTGGTTGGATGAGTCACCAGGACGAAGTGCTGACACCTCCACCCGGATTTTCAGTTTTGGCCAGAACAGAAAACAATACGATGGCCGCTATCGGTGATCATGCCAGAAAAATTTACGGTGTACAGTTTCACCCTGAAGTTTTTCACACACCGGGAGGTAACCATGTACTGAAAAACTTCCTTTACCAGGTTTGCGGCTGCAGCCATACCTGGACTCCCAGAAGTTTTGTAGAAGATGCTGTGGCTAAAATAAGAACAACTGTCGGCGATAAAGAGAAAGTGGTATGTGCCTTAAGCGGGGGCGTGGATTCGTCAGTGGTCGCTTTTCTGTTGGATCAGGCTTTAGGTGAAAGGTCTGTATTTATTTTTGTCGATCACGGCCTGCTCCGGTTAAACGAAGCAGAACAGGTAGTGAAGTTGTTTAAAGAGCGTTTAAAAGGCCAGTTTATTCATATTAATGCGGTTGAACGCTTTTTGAACAGCCTTGCCGGAGTAACCGATCCTGAAGAAAAGAGAAAGATTATCGGTGCCGAATTCATTAATGTTTTCAAGGAAAAAGCGCTCTCCATGGGCGATATAACTTACCTGGCCCAGGGGACCATCTATCCCGATGTTATTGAGAGTGGCACTGTCAGCGGCGCCGCCGTGATCAAGTCACATCATAACGTAGGCGGGCTGCCGGCTGAATTGGGATTTGATTTGATTGAACCTCTGCGGGAACTTTTTAAAGATGAGGTAAGGTTGGTCGGCGCTGAACTGGAACTTCCAGATTCCATATTGAAACGCCAGCCATTCCCCGGCCCCGGCCTGGCTGTTCGCATAATTGATGATATTACGTCGGAAAAACTGGATCTGCTTAAAAAGGCAGATGCAATTTTCCGGGAGGAAATTATCAACGCCGGCCATTCTGAAGAGCTCTGGCAGTATTTTGCAGTCCTGACTGGAGTAAATGTAGTCGGGGTAAAGGGAGACGACCGCCACTACGGACCGGTTATTGCCCTCAGGGCAGTAGTTTCCGAAGATGCCATGACAGCGGACTGGGCCCGGCTGCCCCACGATTTGTTGGAGAAAGTTTCAGCCAGAATAACCGGTGAAATCCCCGAAGTGGCCAGAGTGGTCTATGATATAACTTCGAAACCCCCCGGAACAATCGAGTGGGAGTAGGGCAGAAAAAAAGATAATAATATGCATCAGGGCACAAAAATTCGTGCCCTTTCTAGTTAGCTTATATTTTTACAGATCCTGATAAAATATTCGTGAACTCTCAGGTCATCGGTAAGCTCGGGATGAAATGATGTGGTCAGCAGGTTCCCCTGTCTTGCTGCAACTATGCCCTCGGGCATATCAGCCAGTATCTCCACGGAGTCGGCGGCTTCTTTTATAATCGGCGCCCTGATGAAAACCGCCTTGAGAGGTGTATCAAGAGAATTAAACTGAAGGTCGGTTTCAAAACTCTCCCGCTGCCTTCCGAAAGCGTTACGTTTCACTTTGATATCCATTAAACCGAGAGTCGGTTGATTTACTGCGCCGTCAAGTATATCTTTAGCCAAAAGGACCATTCCGGCGCAGGTCCCGAAAATGGCCAGATTCCCTTTGCGGTTCCGCTCGCGTATTGAGTCGGCCAGGCTGAAAACCTCGATCAATTTGCCAATTGTGGTGCTCTCTCCCCCGGGGAGGATCAAACCACTAACGCTATCCAGGCTTTCTTTATGTTTAACGGCAACTGCTTCAACATTGCAGCGTTCAAGGTGTCTCAGGTGCTCGGAGACAGCGCCCTGAACGGAGAGAACTCCAATTTTCATTCTTCTTATACGCCCCGTTCCTGCATTCTGTCCGCTTCTGTCAAAGATGACATTTCCAGGCCGGGCATGGCTTCACCAAGACCCCTGGATACTTTGGCCAAAATTTTCGGGTCATCGTAGTGCAGCGTCGCCTGAACGATGGCTTCGGCAACTTTTTCAGGGTTTTCAGATTTAAATATCCCGGATCCGACAAAAATTCCATCAGATCCCAACTGCATCATCAGCGACGCGTCAGCAGGCGATGCAATTCCTCCGGCAGCAAAGTTGACAACCGGCAGGCGGCCTTCCTTTCTAACTTCGAGGAGGTAGTCAATCGATACACCCATTTCTTTGGCCAGTACAACCAATTCGTCTTCGGCTTTGGCTTTAACCTGGCGAATCTGATCCATAACTCTGCGCATGTGGCGAACTGCTTCAACAACGTTACCGGTGCCAGGCTCGCCTTTGGTGCGGATCATTGCTGCTCCTTCCGATATGCGGCGGAGCGCTTCACCCAGGTCTCTTGCCCCACAGACGAAGGGGACTTTGAAGAGATGTTTATTTATATGGTACTGCTCGTCGGCAGGAGTGAGAACTTCACTTTCATCAATATAGTCGACACCGAGTTCTTCAAGGATCTGGGCTTCCGCAAAATGGCCGATCCTGACTTTGGCCATGACAGGGATGGTTACCGCATCCATTATTTTCAGAATCATTTCCGGGTCGGCCATCCTGGCTACACCGCCGGCAGCCCTGATATCGGCCGGAACCCTTTCAAGAGCCATAACGGCTACAGCTCCGGCTTTTTCAGCGATTCTTGCCTGTTCAACGGTAGTGACATCCATGATCACTCCGCCCTTTTGCATTTGGGCCATTCCCTTTTTAACCCTGTAAGTTCCCTGTTCTTTCATCATCTGATACTCCTCTCACGGTTCATTATCTGGTTATGCAGCTACCGGCCTGACCGGCAGCCCTTTGTCGGAAAGATATTTCTTTATATCTGCTATTCTATAAGTCCCGTAATGTAAAATTGAGGCAGCCAAAACGGCATGGGCATTACCCACTGTCAGGGCTTCATAAAGATGTTCCAGCGTTCCCGCCCCCCCGGAAGCAATAACCGGAATCTTAACTGCGCCTGTAACAGCCTGCAGCAATTCTGTGTCGTAACCGTCAAGCGTTCCGTCTGCATCCATGGAAGTAAGCAGTATTTCTCCGGCGCCCAGCTGTTCGGCCCTGGCGGCCCATTCAACCGTATCAAGGCCGGTCGGAGTACGCCCGCCGTGGCTGTATACTTCCCACCGGGCCGAACTGTCGCTGTGACCTTCTTCCCGGATGCGCCGGGCGTCGATGGCCACTACTATGCACTGGCTGCCAAATTTATCAGCGCCGGCGCTGATCAGCGATGGGTTGCTCAAGACAGCAGTATTAAGCGATATTTTATCCGCACCGCTCTGCAGCAGCTCCTGCATAAAATCGGTTGAGTTTATGCCACCACCGACTGTAAGCGGAATAAAGACTACTTCTGCAGTTTTTCGGACTACATCAATAATAGCCCGGCGTTTTTCGACAGAAGCGGTAATATCAAGGAATACCAGCTCATCGGCACCTTCGTTGTCGTAAAAGGAGGCCCGTTCAACGGGGTCTCCGGCGTCCCTGATATTTACAAACTTAGTTCCCTTAACGACCCGTCCATCGCGTATATCAAGACAGGGTATAATCCGTTTAGCCAGCATTGAAAATCTCCTAAAGTTAAGCGAATTTCTATCGTTGATCGGCTATAATCTTACCAAAATTACTGAGCAGGCGCAAGCCTGCAGGACCGCTCTTTTCCGGGTGAAACTGCACTCCGTACAGGTTGCCTATATTTACTGCAGAAGTAAATGAAAAACCGTATTCGGTCAGTGCCAGTGTATTTTCTTTAATGTCAGGCTGGACATAGTAGGAATGAGTAAAGTAGAAAAATGTATCTTTTCCCAGACCCTCAAAAAGACTGTTGTCCTTTACCGGTTCAACCTGGTTCCAGCCAACATGGGGAACGGGCAGCCCATCTGGAAAACGCCGGGCCTTTCCGGCAATAACATCAAGTCCTTTTACGTCAGTTAAATTTTCGCCCGTTTCTTCACTTTCTGAAAAAAGGAGCTGCATACCGAGGCAGATACCCAAAAATGGAATGTTGCGGGAAATTGCCGCCAGTAAAGCTTTTGTAAGGCCCCTGGATTCAATGATCCCTGAAGCATGGGCGAAGGAGCCGACTCCGGGAAAGATGATTGCATCCGCGTTGCTAATCTGCTGCGGATCATCAGAGATAACCGGTGATAAGTCTGCTTTTGCCGCAGCCTTGTAAATGCTGTTTAAGTTTGCGCATGCGCTGTCAATGATTACCAGTGAAGACATAGGCAACCCCTTTCGCAAATCATCTGCTCTTATAATATAGCATAAGATGCTGCCCGGTAAGTTAAAATTTGATCATTATCTTTTATCTTAAAGGATATTTGAAGGTTACGGCAAAGATAATAATAAATTTATATGTCAGGGGGGGATCTGATGAAGAAACCGCTAATGCGTGAATGCCTTCAATTGATCAAACCATATCAGCCTGGAAAACCGGTGGAAGAAGTTGAGAGAGAGCTAGGTTTAAAAGATGTTATCAAGCTGGCGTCAAACGAAAACCCATTGGGGCCTTCAGCTGCGGCGATTGAAGAGATGCAGCAATTTGTCAGGAAAATGCATATCTATCCGGACGGAAACTGTTTTTACCTAAAACAGCTCTTGGCGGAAAAGATAAAGATTGCTCCTGAACAGCTGGTTTTCGGGAACGGTTCAGACGAACTGCTGGCTCTGCTTACACTGCTTTATGTCAGCCCCGGTGAAGAGGCTGTTACCGTTGCGCCCAGCTTTTCCGAGTACGATTTTTCAATGCGGCTGATGGGTGGTATTCCCCGCGCAGTCCCACTGGTCGGGGAGAACTTTGCCTACGATCTTGATGCAGTCCTGAATGCGGTTAATGAAAAAACAAGAATTGTTTTTATCTGCAGTCCCAATAACCCTACCGGGTCAATCGTCTATAAAGAAGACCTTGATCGGTTTGTTGAGAAACTTCCGGATAATGTTTTGCTTGTTCTTGATCAGGCTTACATTGAATATGTTGATGAACCGGAACATCCGACAGGATTGGATTATATCGAAAAGGGTTACCCGGTAATAGCATTAAGGACATTTTCAAAAATTTACGGATTAGCCGGATTGCGGATCGGATACGGTATATCAACTCCCGAAATTATTGCCGATCTGGGGCGGGTCCGTGAGCCATTTAACGTAAACGCCATGGCCCAGGCTGCTGCCAGGGCAGCCCTGGGAGATACTAAACACCTTGAGCAGAGCCGTGAGTTGGTGCTGAAAAGCCGCAGGCAGCTGGCCGATGGCTTTGCTGAATTGGGCTTAAGAGCTGTTCCCGATCAGGCTAATTTCTGTTTTGTCGATATCAAAGTTGATTCGAAACAGGCTTTTCAGGCCTTGCTAAGAAAGGGTGTAATTGTCCGCACCGGAGATATTTTCGGTCATCCTACATATATCAGGGTAACCTATGGTACAGAGGAACAAAATAAGCGCTTCCTCACCGCATTGAAAGAAGTTCTGGTCGAATTAAAGTAAGGCAGGTATCACCATACTTTTTCTGCCGGTAACTGCTGAAGTTTTTTATCCAGTCGCAGTTTTTTACGGAGTGCTCGACTATGATAAGCCCATCCCGGGCGATAATCTCTGCTTTGAAGATGTTTTTAACTACTGAAGATAAATCCTGAATATCGTAAGGCGGATCTAAAAATGTCAGATCCGCCTTATAGTTTTCATCACCGAGTTTTCTTATTGCTTTCAGAACATCCAGATGAATTAACCTGGCACTTTCAAGTAACCTGGTTTTGGCCAGATTGTCCTTGATTAAAGCGATATTTTCCTTTTTATTTTCAACAAACAGAGCACTTTCTGCCCCGCGGCTCAAAGCTTCAATGCCGACAGCGCCGCTGCCTGCGTAGAGATCGAGAAAGTTCGATTCGATAACAGATGATCCCAAAATGCTGAATAGCGCTTCTTTTACCCGGTCTGCTGTTGGCCTGACCGTTAATCCCTTTGGCGTTTTTAATTTTGTCCCTTTTGCCGAGCCTGCTATAACACGCACTGGAGTCACCACTTACCGATCAATTTATTTTACAACCATCACTGTACGGTCTGCTTCCTGCAGAACAGCGTTGCTTACACTGCCAAGAAAGAATTTTTTCAAACCGCCCAATCCCCTGCTGCCAATCACAATTAAATCGTAGTCTCCTTCGGCTGCAAAGCGGGCAATTGTTTCGGAAGGGTGGCCGGACTTCAAAACGGCATCGGTTTTAATATTTCTTTCTTTAAAAGGCTTTATGGCATCATCGAGCATCTCCTGGAGCATTTTCTCTACTTCTGCTTCTATATTTTGAAAATGCTTCACGTCTTCATGGGTAATAGGAAGCCTGTCTGTCGTTGTTTCAAAAAAATCATACCTCTTCTGATAAATATGAATTACCGTGACCTTTTCAACATTGCATCCGCCGGTTATTTCGAGAGTTTTATCTATAGCTTTCTGGCTTTGGGCTGAACCGTCGGTGCATACCAGGATTTTCATCAATATCACTCTCCGTAATTATATTTAAAGATATACTTTCTATTGGATGGAGCCTAACTCCTTTAGCTGTGCTACTCATGCCAGTGGGATAATTTAATACACAACTGCCGGTGTCCAGTAAGTGTTGTTGTAAATATCGGTCAGACGATAAGTGACCAGATAGCGGGCATCACCGATGCTTACATTGCTAACCATGAGATCGCCCGAAACAATCATCTGTTCACCCAGGTTGTAGCTATCCTCATATTCCTGGTTGTATGAATAAAAATCGCATAGAAAATCTATAACATCACCACGATTGATCTCGATTAACCCCTTGGCTACAGTATCGGTTATTTCGCCGTAATTAATCCGTGCGCCGGCAACAATACCATAGGGATAACTGTTGTTGAAATGGACGATTATATCTACCAGCATTCCATTCAGCATGGCAGGGATGCGTCCTGTAATTGACCAGTAATCACCGGATTCTTCAATGCTTTCTACATAGTATGCGACAACATGATTATCCAAAGCCAGCCAGGTCCCGTCAAAATCGATAATCAGATCGCCATCGCTGTCAAACTCATAGATGTTATCGAGCCCTAAATCAATATAACCGTAACCGTCATCAACAAAGACATTAAGTTCTATCGTTTGGATCAGGTCCCATTGATCGTCCGTGAGTTTTAAAACCCGGGTATTTCCCTTTTGAGTCAGTTTGATACTGCTTGCGTCAAGATAGTTTTTCTGATAGAA
>JAWSUE010000013.1:0-11490 GCA_033549065.1 Bacillota bacterium | reverse complement strand
GTGAGTTTTAAAACCCGGGTATTTCCCTTTTGAGTCAGTTTGATACTGCTTGCGTCAAGATAGTTTTTCTGATAGAAATCGGCATTTGACTGAATAAGGTTTGGATCGACCCAGTTAGTTTGATCTCCGGTAAGAGCACCTGTAATACTGCTGAAATCCGCATTGGCGAAGAAGGCATTCCAGGCCAGGGCCCAGAGATCGGATGAAGAGCCTGAACCCCCACCCCCGCCTGATGAGCCAAAGAGAGCGCTTAATGGATTGCTGCTTCCACCGGTTGTAATCTGCCCACCCGCCACCATGTTGGCAAATTTACGGATCAAACTATTATATTCCTCGCCCATACCGATCCTTTCATAAACCGAAAGCATGGAAGAAAGGTTACGTAATTCGTCGTATGGAAAATAGATCGATACACCATGAGCTCTGGATATGTTGCTCGATGTTCTGTTATACTTGATGCTTTGACGAAGGGCGTCGATTAAAGCTCTTGATTCGGGAGAGTTTATCTTTTCTGCCAGATCAATCAGATCAACCTGGTCCAGCCTGGAACGATTAAATTCCCTGGAGTTTCCGCGGGCATTAGATATAATTTTGTAATCATCGTCCAGCTGTGCTTCAGCCGATAGGGCAAAATCCCGGAAAGCCTCATCAACCACATTGTTAAGGGTTACAAGATCAATCAGGGAAAGGGTCGTAGTTTCTCTGGGTACTTCCTGACCGCATTTATTGATATAATCGTCAATAATCATTTTTCCGATAGAAACGGTATCCATGGAGGTATTGTCAGAGAGAGCGGTAATCCAGTTTGTATAATACCAGCCGATACCCGGTTCAGTTTCTTCCGATGCAATCATATAATCAGCGTGATAGTTTAACATGTATGCAGTTTCCAGCGTAGCCATCAGGCAGGCATCAAATCCGACGAAATCAAATTTTACTCCCGCTCCTTCTAAAGCTGAGTTAATCTGACTTATAGTCATTGAGCCGCTGTTTGGAAAAAGCTGGTCGTAACCAAATCCACTGAGGGAGCCTCCGCCATGATCCCAAAAAATCAGGGCATAGCGGTTAGCGGGAAAATTGGTGGCGGAGTAAGTGATAAAATTTTGGAGGGTGGCCGGGTCGGTCATAGCTTTTCGACCCAGATTATCCACCAGAAGCCTCAAGCCGGATGAAGTTACCTGGTAGCGTTGGTTGGATGTGTTTTTAATAACGCTGTTTCTCCAGCGTGAAGTGCCTCCGGTTTCCACTATAATATTGAGCTTATCGCTTATTGTCGCATGGAGCATCTCATTTAAGTCGGCCGTTGCCATTCCGTAAGAACTTTCAAGGTCGGTTCCGCACATATAGATCATAATTGTGAATATATCCTGACCGTTGCCGATAATCATGGTTCGCGGTGTTCTCGGGCCGGTTATACCTGTTGAAGGAGTAATGGCATTATTTACAGGGTCACCGGTAACAGCAGGGATCCCGGTTTCCTCTGCCTGGTTCATAACCGGAAGATCTGATTCATTCGGATCGGCGATCTGCCCTGAGCAGCTTCGCAGTAAAAAATAGCCGACTACCAGGATGATTATCAGTATAAGGAATTTACCTTTTGATCCACTACTGCTTCGCTGTAAAGCCTTTCCCGGTCTGTTGGTGTAAGTTGGGCCAAAACTACCTGAACCACCCTGACTGCCGATCGGTTTGCTGCTGCCCTGTTTCCGGTCGGCATATCCATCCGTTTTTCCCACTGGTTTTCCAGCCTTGGGATTTACTGCCGATCCACGTCGAAATACACCACCGCCGGAAGCATCGCCTGTAACTCTTTTTTTCCTTGAACCGCCGCCGCTTTTCCTTTCCATTGCAATTCCTTCTTTCCGGATAATCTAAGGTTATTCTATTGCTAACACTTGCATTTAGCAAGATAAAGTTATTAGGCTATAATGGTACGGCAACACTTTCATTGCAATTGTCCTAATAATTATTATTTATAGAATAGAGGATAAATTAAATTAACGTCGAAAGCAGTTGTAAAAACTAAAGGAGGAATTGGAAATGTCAGTGGTTAAAGTTATTGAGATATTGGCGGAATCAACGGAAAGTTGGGAAGCCGCAACTCAGGCTGCTGTAAAAGAAGCAGCCAAAACAGTGCGCAATATTCAAATCGTCTATGTAGATTCCCAGCAGGCAATAGTTGAAGGAGACAAGGTCGTCAGGTACCGCGTTGGTACCAAGATTTCATTTATCGTGCAGGATTAACAGAAAAATTGATAAAGCGTTTGGTGGTTTGATAAAGATTAGGTCGACTGAAAAAAATTATCGGTGCATTTTGCCCCGATAATTTTTATTGCATTGTGCAATTTCCATCAGTCAGTCTAAATAAGTTAAGCTAAGCAGTCTTGAGAAGGTCCGCTGCAATCTGAATCAACACAATCAGAATCTTTTGATAACATGGTTTTCTTGTTGTATAATTAAAAGAAAAAGAAGTCCTGAAAGTGCTGCAGCTAAAACATTAGCCGGCGATATATGTAATCAGCTTATAACTTCCAGCAAGAGAAAATCTTTAACCACGCAAATGTGATGTAAAGTGTTTCTGAATGTAGCGATTGTGAAATATTTACTGGCGAGTAACAGCGAGAAATGGAGTGACAATAATGACTGATAAGAAGAAGGTTGATCCGAAGGCAGAGGCCTGCCTGAGCGATGAGTCCCACAATTCTCCTCATTTAGATAAGCCAAAGGCAAGCTTTCCCATCATTGGCATCGGTGCATCTGCCGGCGGTTTGGAGGCGTTGGAACTCTTTCTGAGGAATATTCCCGTAGATAGCGGCATGGCTTTTATTATAGTTCAACACCTGGATCCGACACGAAAAGATCTCATGGTGGAATTACTTCAGCGGATCACTCCTATACAGGTCATGCAGGTTATAGAACGCACTCATGTCCAGCCCAATTGTATTTATATAATTCCCCCGAACAAAGATATGTCGATCTTCCACGGAATACTACACCTTTTTGAACCGGCAGAACCTCGTGGGCTGCGCCTACCTATTGATTTTTTCTTCCGCTCTTTGGCTGAGGACCTAAAGGAACGAAGTATTGGTGTTATCTTATCAGGTATGGGCACCGATGGAACAATCGGTCTTGGCTTCATCAAGGACAGAGGTGGAGTGGTTTTTGTACAGGAACCGACTTCAGCTAAATATGACAGTATGCCGAAAAGCGCAATCAAGGCTGGCCTGGCCGATATTGTTATTCCGGTGGAAGAGATGCCGGCAAAAATAATTTCTTATCTCCAGTATAAACCTTCCTTTGCCAGTTCCGAAACAGCTCTGACAGAAAAAAACCAGAGTTCCCTTGAGAAGATAATGTACCTGTTGCGCTCGAAGACGGGCCAGGATTTTTCTCTTTATAAAAATACCACCGTCTGTCGTCGCCTGGAGCGCCGTATGGGCATCCATCAGATTGAAAATCTTACCACCTATGTCCGGTTGCTTCAGGAAAATCCTCAGGAGCTTGATTTGTTATATAAAGAACTTTTAATCGGAGTTACTAATTTTTTTCGCGATCCGGAAGTATGGGAACTGCTAAAAACTGAAGCTATCCCACAACTTCTGACCGAACGCAAAAACCAGGCCTTGCGAGCCTGGGTGCCAGGTTGTGCAACAGGTGAGGAGGCTTATACTTTAGCCATTGTCTTTAAAGAGATGATGGATCAGTTAGAACCAACCCAAAATATAACGCTTCAGATTTTTGCTACCGACATAAGTCTGGAAGCGGTTAAAAAGGCTCGTGAAGCCGTCTACCCGGTCAATATCTCTGCTGATCTTTCTCCTGAAAGGTTACAACGGTTTTTTATCCAGGTGGAGGACGGTTTCCAGGTTGCCAAACCTTTAAGGGAAATGGTGGTTTTTGCCCAACAAAACGTCATCATGGATCCACCCTTTACCAAACTGGATATCCTAAGCTGCAGAAACCTGTTGATCTATCTGACTTCTGAGCTGCAGAAAAAAATTATACCCCTTTTTCACTACAGCATAAAACCTGGTGGTTATTTATTACTTGGGAAAGCTGAAAGTATCGGCAATAATACAAGCCTTTTTAAACCGCTGCACGGTAAATCCCGACTATATAGGCGCCTGGAATCTACAATACAGGCAGACATGGTCGAATTTCCACTGCCGCATGCTTTTACTCCATCATCATCACCATCAGAAACGGTGGTAAATATGCAATCACTGGTGGATCAGTTACTTTTAAAGCGTTTTACACCTCCATCAGTAATGGTCAACAACAAGGGGGACATCTTATATATTAACGGGCGGACCGGTGTGTATCTTGAGCCGGCAGCCGGCAAGGCCAACTGGAATGTTTTTGCTATGATCCGTGAAGGACTTGGCTACCCTCTAAACAAAGCTTTTCAGAAGGCAATTCAGAAAAATGAAGTAGTTGTTGTTAAAAATGCTGTTGTAAAGACCAATGGAGAAACCCATACAGTAGATATCACCATCCAGCCGCTTGAAGAACCGGATGTGCTGCGTGGGATGGTGTTGATCATCTTTTCAGAAGTGGCCAGGCCTCGGAAAACTAAGGTGAAAGATAAAACAAGTGATCATGAAGTCAGCAGCATTCTGGTTTCCGAATTAGAAGAAGAACTCCGGCAGGCTCACCATGAGCTGGAAAATATTCGTGAGGACATGCAGTCATCCCAGGAAAAACTCAGCGCAACTAATGAAGAACTGCAGTCTACTAACGAAGAGTTGCAGTCAACCAACGAGGAACTGACCACTTCTAAAGAAGAAATGCAATCATTAAATGAGGAGTTACAGACGATCAACCACGAACTGCAAGCTAAAGTAGATGAGTTATTTTATGTAAATAATGATCTGAAAAATTTGCTTGAAAGCACTGATATAGCTACCTTATTCCTGGATAACAGACTTCGCGTGCGGCGATTTACTGCTAAAACGGCCGAAATTATAAAACTGATACCTGCAGATATTGGAAGACTAATTACTGATATTGTCTCCAGCCTGGATTACCCGGAATTTATAGAAGATACCCGGGAAGTGTTGCGCACGCTGTCTTTCAAGGAGAAATCGGTTTCAGCTACCGGGGGGCGCTGGTTTACAGTGAAAATTATGCCTTACCGCACGTTTGATGACAAAGTTGACGGGTTGGTAATAACATTTATGGACATTACTATATCCAAGACACTGGAAGCTGCTCTAAGACAATCCCAAACTGATCTGGAAAAACGAATGGTGAAAAAAGATTCAGATCTGAACAAAGCCAAGAAAAGATTGCAGTCGAAAATTAATAAAGAAATTGGGGAGGATCATCATGAATAAGCACAGGTCGGCGGAAGAACTACGCCGCCAGGCAGAGGAAAAAATTCTGGATAGCAAACGGAAAATAGCACCTCCCGTTGCTCCGGAAGAATTACAAAGACTTGTACAGGAGTTAGAGGTACACCAAATTGAGCTGGAGATACAAAATGAAGAGCTGCAGCAGGCACATTCAGAATTGGAAAGATATCTCGGTGAATATACCAATCTTTATGATTTTGCTCCTGTTGGTTATTTAACTCTGGATCAAAGCGGTTTTATCCTGCGGGCAAATCTAACCGGAGCAACTATGTTGGGATTGGAACGCAGCAAAATTTTAAATCAGCATTTCGAAAAATTTATCACTGCCCAGCACCGTCATGCTTTTAAATCTTTTTTGGAAAAAGTATTCTTCAACCGGGCCAGGGATACTTTTGAGATTACCCTGCAAATAAAAGAAAATGAATCAAATTTTGTCCATATTGAAGCCATGGTTTTGGAGGATCAGCGGGAATGCCGCATCGCCCTGATGGATATAACAGCCCAAAAAAAAGCCGAAGAAGAGCTGCGAGAAAGTGAACGGCAATTCCGGACCTTGTATGAAACCATGACACAAGGGGTTTTATATCAAGATCCGGACTGTAGAATTATATCGGCAAATCCCGCTGCTGAAAAAATTTTTGGTTTATCTTTTAATCAAATGCAGGGACGATCACCGAAAGACCTTCAATGGTTGATTATTCAGGAAGATGGATCTGACTTACCTGAAGAAGCCCAACCTTATATGGTAGCCCTGCGAACGGGTGAAGTGATAAATAATGCTGTTATGGGATTATATTCACCGCAAGCTGGCAGATACACCTGGCTAAAAATCACTGCGGTGCCGCAATTTAAACCCGGTGACGATAAACCATTCCAGGTAATATTAACCATTGAGGATATCTCCCTTATCAAGGGTATGATAGCATACAACAAACTAACCCCAAGAGAGAAAGAGGTTTTCAAGTTGTTGGCAAAGGGTCAAGGCCGCCAGTTAATATCTGATAAATTGAGATTTAGTCCCAAAACTGCAGATAAGCATAAAGAAAACCTGATGAATAAGTTAGAACTATATTCTCAGGATGATATTATAAAGTTTGCCAGGCTGATTAACCTGCTTTAATTTTAAGATTCCACCCCTATACTTAAGTTATATCCAAAGAAGCCCCGTATACGATTATACATACCTCTGATTCATACTTGATCATACCTGCATAAAAAATATTGAATAATGGGAACATTGCTAATCGATTTCTTAGCACTATTTTTGTTAGCATGTAAACAAGAAAGAAAATAGAGTTATAGAAACTTGGAGGCGATTGATATGCGCAACATTATTTACATAATCGGGCTGATTGTTGTTGTTTATTTTATTCTTAGATTTCTCAACATTGTGTAAAGAAATACCGGAGTAAGAACCTTATGAATCAGTAGTAATTTTTTCTTTATTACTTGTACCATGAAAGGAGGTTCTACCATGAGGCTTAGTGCGCCTAAGGTTATAGTATTTTGGATTGCGGTAATACTGGCTGCTGTTGGATTCCTGTCATTTTTAGGGATTATACCGATTGAAGCTTCCACTGGATTCTGGGCTTTGGTTATCGGCTTCGCATTATTGGCATTAGGAAACCTTTTGAAAGGCTTTTAAGGTATTTATAAAAGAATCGTCAATCAGGATTAGATCAGGATTGAATTTTCGATTAGTCTTAACACAGGTATTCTTTTTTCAAGGGAGAGGAGGACGGCAGAGCCGATTATATTATCGGCTCCCAGGTATAAACTTCCTCTCCATTTTTTCTTTAGCAACTTAGCTACTTTTACTTCTACCTATCTATTCGGCAAGCCTTCAACCTAAGGAGTGTATTTTAATGAAGAAGATAGTTCTAATTGAACCGAAGTCCAGTGAAGACCATGTTTACAAACATGTCCGTATGCCCCGCCTGGGACTTCCTATCCTGGGCACCCAGTTAAAAGACGCCGGTTACGAGGTAAGATTCTTCCTGGGTACCGGGAATTCACTACCCTGGCCAGAAATAATTGAAGCTGACCTGGTTGGTATATCTACTACTACAGCTACCTGCCGGGAGGCTTACCAGGTTGCCGGATTGCTGAGATCACATAGGATTCCCGTTGTGATTGGTGGTATACATGCCTCATTTATGCCTGATGAAGCTATGCAGTTTGCCGACTATCTGGTCAGGGGTGAGGCAGAATTAAGTTTTCTTCCTCTCGTTCAATCGATTGAAGCCGGATTACCGCCACATAACATCCCCGGGGTATCGTACTGGAGCAACGGGGAAATGGTTCATAATGAAACCCTTGAATCGAAGATAGATATTGATACACTGCCTATTCCAGATCTCACCTTGTTAGATCGTTATTCCTCTATGAGTAATATACCGGTAATGACTTCCCGGGGCTGTCCCTTCAACTGCACATTTTGCTGTGTTACTGAAATGTTTGGACGACGTTATCGACATCGCTGTACAGAAAGTGTTCTTGAAGAACTGACCCGTTATCAGGGGAAGAATATCTTTTTTTGTGATGATAATTTTACCGCTTCCCCCAAACTCACCAAAGAGCTGTTGAGAGGAATTATTGATCGGGGTATCAAACTCAAACGTTGGGGAGCCCAGGTTCGAGTCGATGCGGCAAATGATGATGAGCTGCTTGATTTAATGTACCGCTCTGGCTGCGGTATTGTTTATATCGGTTTTGAGTCTATAAACCCCGCAACTCTTGAACGCTACAACAAGCAGCAAACAGTTGAAGATATTGAAGAAGCGATCAAGCGCTTCCATCATTACAAAATAAGAATTCATGGGATGTTTGTCTTTGGCGCTGACACAGATACGGTTGATACAATAAGGCAGACTGCAGATTTTGCCCTCAGGGCGAAGATTGATAGTGTCCAGTTTATGACTCTGACTCCCTTCCCGGGTACTCCATTCTACGAACAGATGGAAAGCGAAAAGAGAATTTTAACCCGTGACTGGTCTCTCTATGATGGTCATCATACGGTATTTCAACCTGAATTAATGTCAGCGGAAGAGTTACAATCCGAGACAGTCATCGCCCTGAAAAGATTTTACTCCCTGCAGAACATTTTAAAGAATTTAGCACTTACAGGTTGGGGTTCCGTTATTCACAGGACGATCGGGTGGGGCCTTACGCGACATTTTGAGCGGCGGAACCGCTGGTTTGAACAGTTATTGAAACATCAGCAATATTTCAACCCTCAGCCTGTTAGCCTTTTCGACAGCTTATTAACAGCTCCTGTCAGAGAGAAGTCGCAAGCTGAATTTGCTATATCTAATCTTAAGGTATCGCTTACAGAGCAAAGTGGAGTGCTTTACCTAAAACTGCGTGGTTTTGCCGGTAGTTTGCACCGAAAAGAGCTTCACAGAGTTTTAAAGGGTTTTTTACGCAGGCATTATAGTCAAATGGTGATTAACACTGAAGGCCTTCGCTTTATCTCTCATAAAGCGGCAGCTGCTTTCGGCGCCTACTTTGATAAGCTTGGGTGCAGGATGCACCGCTTGCAAATCATAACCACAGCTGATAGCGAAACACACAGCATGCTAAATTGGAAAAGCGGGAATCGTTTTAAAATGCCGTGCTTCGAGCTACTGTTGAAAAGACGTTGACCTCTGAAAAATGCTGATCTATGGCTGATCCATGCTGAATTTAAAAAGCAATAAAATAATGACTATTGGAAATATTGCTTATATATATCTCAGCAATATGATTGGTATCATATAAGCGCAAGATAAATAGAGAAGTCGGGGCAACCATAAAAATGATATTCCTAATGAAGATTATGCAGGTTAGGATTAATACAGAAAATGCATATAAGTTTTTAGCATTTATTCTGTTATTGATTTTTACCCTGCCAGCTATACTGGTGGGTAGTGAGGCTATAGAGAAATCTGTATATGCTTACCGACAAAATATTGTAAGCATTGAGAGCCTTGGTTTTGATAAGTTTGAAAATGCTCCCGTGATGAATCTCCTGGGCAAAAATTTTGATGAAATTAAGCAGGTGCTGGGGGAACCGGCCGAGCAGGGTTACAGTAGCTGGCTGGGGCCACATCACTATATTCTTTATCAATATGAAGAAGGGTTCATTCAATTTTGTTCTCCTCAGCCTATTGAGAATAAGATTGCCGTCAGCATTATTTTGGGACCAGGCCAAGAAGTTTTAGGCGCAAAGGTAGGAATGCGTTTTCCTGAGATTATAAGCATTTTAGGAGCGCCTGATTATGGCCCCGCAATAGGAATAGACAACCTTTATTATATGGAATATTTTAGAGGAGAAATTAAAGATCAAACACCAGAAGTTTTTATTAGTTTCGTTGCTGTTTCCATAAATTCTCCCACTGACCATGTATTCATCAAATGGGAAGCCTTTAAATATGAAGATACGAAAACATTTCAGGCGGCGAGATAAATCGTAGTCAGGGGTTTTTTATGAATGTAAGCATAGTCCCAACGATGTTAGGGAGCTTTTATCAAGTAAGTATCTGTAAAAAAAATTTAGTAAAGGGGTTGTCATAATGGTTTTGGAAAACCCGAAAAACATTAACATTAACAACGTAGAGGAACACTTTGTGAGAATTTATAAAAAATCAAGTTATAGAAACAGTGAAGAGGATATTAAAGACGATAACTTCAAAAACGATGATTCAGACATGAAAATATTTGAAATCAAGTAGCTGATAGAATGTCAATCATCAATGAGGCGAAGTGATGAAGTTATGAAAACGCATAACAAGATGCGATTTATACCATTACTACTAATGCTGTTGTTAGTAGTTATGATTATAACATCCTCCATGAGTAGTCTGGCAGCTCAAGATACAGTGGAGTTGGGAACAGCCAAGAACTTTGGAGTTTTGGCCGGCTCGGCTATCACCAATACCGGGCCAACCTGGATCGAAGGAACTGCAGGCGGGGATGTTGGGTTAAGCTCAGCAACAGGTGCTGCGATTACCGGATTAACGACAGTAAATGCAGACGGCACAATTTATACGGTGGATGCTGCTGGTCCTGCAGGCTCAGTAATGAATTTCAGCTTACTGACTACAGCTAAAGATGACCTGATCACCGCGTATAATGATGCAGTTGACAGGACGCCGGATGAAACTATTTCCGCTGACCTTGCTGGAGAAACCTTGACTCCGGGAGTTTACAAATCAGACTCCAGTATCGCTTTAGCGGTTGGCGGCACTCTTACTCTTGATGGTCAAAACAATCCCAATGCCGTCTTCATTTTTCAGGCAGGCTCAACACTTACCACAGGAAGCGGCAGCAAGGTTGTACTTATCAATGGTGCTCAACCCTGTCGGGTTTTTTGGCAGATCGGTAGTTCCGCCACACTGGGAACAGACTCTGATTTTGTTGGACACATTATGGCACTTACAAGCATCACGGCAAATAACGGTGCAGAAGTGAAAGGACAGTTGTTGGCAATAAACGGAGCGGTCACACTAGAAAATAATGATATTATAAATGATGTTTGTACACCTCCTGCTCCGGCCATCAGCGTCGAGAAGTACGTCTCCATTGACGACGGGGAGAACTGGCTGGATGCCGATGGCCTGGCAGGGCTTTCTATTGTTGCAGGCAGTGAGGTTCAGTTCAAGTTTGTGGTGACCAACACCGGCGATGTGGAATTAACTAACATAAATCTTAATGACTCTGTATTTGGCGACCTGAGCGGTGATCTGGCTGTGCTTGACCCGCTGGCAAGCGGCGCCTCCTTTGAGGTTATCGTGGATGGAATCGATGTCGTAGTAGGCCAGCACAGCAACACGGCAACAGCGACGGGTGACTTTGACGATGGGACCTACAGCGATACCGATGATGCCCATTACTTAGGCCTGGAGCCAGATGCTCCGGTCACCAGCTCGTATATTATGAAAGCAAAGCGTCAGCTGCCCACAACTGGTGGAAATGGGCTGCTATTGGCTATTAGTGTAATTAGCGTAACCCTGGCTGGCGGATTATTTCTCAAAGGTTACCGCAGAAAAAAAGGAAACTACAATATAAGTTGATAGCATCGAAGCTTGCATTGTTTTTGATATGGCGGTACAGCGCTGGAATAATAAATATAGCTCAAAACGAAACCCGTAGGGAT